>NZ_JAKUFY010000050.1:0-37678 GCF_022663675.1 Bacillus cereus group sp. BfR-BA-01355 | reverse complement strand
AGCCAGTAGTTGCTGAAGATGGTGGTATGAAAGAAGCGCGTGAATTATTTATAAAAGACTCAAATGCAGTGGAAAAAAAAACTGAAGCGTACATTGAGTTAAAGCAAGATAAAGAAGAGAAGAAAAGCGTTTAAACATATATGAGAAAAATTTTAGAAAAGGTGAGAAGAAATCGTACTTATTCGTTTGGTAAAGATTTATATGACCGGACGATGCGTGATGATGTAGCGGGCTTGGCAGCACAGCTCGCTTATTTCTTCTTGCTTGCAATTTTTCCTGGGCTCGTTTTCTTAATTACGCTTCTTGGATTTATCCCCATTCAAACAGAGGATGTGCTTAGTTTATTAGAGGTTTATGTACCAGATGATGCAATGAACTTAATTGAGGTAAATGTAGATAAAGTTGTAAACCAGCAAAATGGTGGTTTATTATCGTTTGGTTTATTATCTATGTTATGGTTTGCCTCAAATGGTGTTAATGCGGTTATGAATGCTTTTAACCGCGCTTATGATGTGAAGGAAACACGTTCTTTTATTACAACAAGAGCGTTATCAATTGTGTTTACATTAGCTATCATTTTTATGATTGTCTTTGCGTTAATTGTCCCAGTATTCGGACAAGTTATTGGAGCAGCAGTGTTTAAAGCACTCGGTTTATCAGATAGTTTCTCTTTCGTATGGAGCATTACACGATTAGTAGCGAGTTTCTTCGTGTTATTTGCATTGTTTAGTTTTTTATATACATTTGCACCAGATCGAAAATTAAAAAGAAGAGAAGTTATTTCAGGGGCGTTATTTGCTACTGTAGGATGGATTGTGGTATCGTACTCATTTGCTTATTATGTAGATAAGTTTGCAAATTACGCCAATACATATGGTGGTCTCGGTGGTATCATTATTTTAATGTTATGGTTTTATTTAACTGGATGGGTAATTTTACTTGGCGGTGAAATTAATGGTTTACTCCATCATTATAGAACGGGTGACAATAATTCCCGTAATGAAAAGTGAGCTCTTGTTCCATAATAATAGGGAACAGGGGGGATATTTCATGAGTAATAATAAAAAGAACCATAATAATAAAAATAACAATAAACAAAAAAGCAGTTCGCATCCAAAGCATAAAACGAGTAGCAGTGCGAATGGGCATAATAGCTACCATTAAAAAAAAGCGGGTCCTTTATGAGGGACCCGTTTTATTTGTTTCCTTTTAATAATCGTAAGCCATTCAAAATGACAAGAATCGTACTTCCTTCATGGCCAATAACACCGAATGGAAGAGCTAAAAATTGTAAAAAATTCGAACAAATTAGTAGTGCAATTACAGCTAGCGAAAAGATTACGTTTTGCTTCACAATACGGTTCATTCGTTTTGATAGACGGATCGCTTGAGAAAGTCGAGATAATTCGTTCTTCATCAGTACAACATCCGCAGTTTCTAAAGCTACGTCTGTTCCTTCTCCCATTGCTACACCAATGCTAGCAGTAGCTAGTGCTGGTGCATCATTTATACCGTCTCCGACCATTGCTACTGTACCGTATTTTTCTTTTAACTTTTTAATCGTTTCAACTTTTGTTTCTGGTAAGCATGATGCGTAATATTCCTTTATATTACTTTCAGAGGCAATTGCTTTTGCCGTTTCTTCATTATCTCCAGTAATCATAATTGCTTCGACACCAATGCTTTGTAAATCACGAATAGCAGCTATTGTTTCTTGGCGAAGCGTATCTTTTAAAGCGATAAGTCCAAGAATGCCTCCCTCATCACTAATATAAACGACAGTTTTACCTTCTTTTTCAAGTGAGGCAGAAATACCATTATGAAATGTCTTTGTTTCTTCACCGATAAAATCAGCTTTACCTATTTTATAAGCGCTGTTTTCCAATCTTCCTTTTAGACCAAAACCAGTTACATCTTCAACCTTTTCTGGTTTTTTTAATATAATGTCGTACGCATGTTGTGCATATTTAACAATGGATTCAGCTAAAGGATGTGTAGAGTGACTTTCAATTGATGCTGTAATAGAAAGTACTTCTTTTTCTGTTATATTTTCTCGAACATATACATCTGTTACGGTAGGTTTACCTTCTGTTAATGTTCCTGTTTTATCAAACGCGATTGCTTTCACAGAAGCAAGGCGTTCTAAATGTATACCGCCTTTAAAGAGAATACCGTTTCTCGCTCCGTTAGAAATGGCTGATAACGTAGCTGGTGTAATGGCAGCTACGAGTGCACAAGGAGATGCGACTACAAGTAAGATCATAGCGCGATAAAACGTTTCATTCCAGCTCCAGTCAAGTAAGAAATGAGGAACGAACATCATAAGCGCAACAACGAGTAGTACACCTTTTACGTATGTTCCTTCAAACTTTTCGATGAATAGTTGTGATGGTGATTTTTCACTTTGTGTACTTTGGACGAGACGGATAATCTTTTGGAATAATGTTTGATCGCTCGGCTTCGTAATTTTAACTTCGATAGCACCACGTAAATTTACAGTACCGGCAAATACTTCATCGCCATGTCTTTTCTCATTTGGAATAGGTTCTCCTGTGATTGCTGCCTCATCGATATTTGTTTCACCGTTATGAATCGTACCGTCAGCAGGAACACGTTCACCTGGTTTAATTAAAATAATGTCGTTAATTTGTAACTCTCCAACAGGAACACGTTCCTCAGTTCCTGTGGAAATACGTAATGCTTCTTCAGGTTGTAAGTCAAGAAGAGCGGAAATTTCTTTTTGGCTCTTACTTAACGTATAAGATTCCATAGCACCGCTGAGTGCAAAGATGAAGATTAAAATAGCCCCTTCTGCCCAGTAGCCAATAATTGCAGCACCGATAGCTGCAAAGAGCATTAGCATTTCAACATTTAGCTCTTTTTCTTCAATCGTATCTTCAATTCCTTCTTTCGCTTTTGCATATCCACCAACTATATAAGCAAGGATATAGCAAGTAATACCTACATTCATTGCATCGTTCTTTGTGAATAGCCAGCCAGCTAAAATAAAAATACCAGATGCCAATGCAAATACAAGTTCATAATGTTTTTTTAATGTGTCCCATAAAGAGGGATGGGAAATTGCTTCTTTTGCCTGTAACGTTTTTACTTCTGAGTTCATTACTACTCGCTCCTTCCGAATTCTTATTGAGAAAAATAATCAAAATCGAAACCCCTATAAAACGACGAAAGCTGCCATCCATAATGGATAGCAGCATTTCTGTTGAATCTGTTTTTAATCGTTATTATATTGTAATTATTCTATAGTATATCATATGTTTTTATGAGATGGTACGGTTTTGTTTCAAGTATAAACGGAAAACTTGTGTTTTCGCAATTCCTCTGGTATATATGAATATTGTTCATAAAAGATCGGAAAGGAAGACAACAAGTGAAGACAGAGAAATTTTTTACCCATCCGATTGGCGTATTTATTGCTGCAATAGTAGCAACTTTTTTATGGGGAAGCGCATTTCCTTTTATTAAATTAAGTTATGTTGAACTTGGAATTCAACCACAAGAAGTTGGAGAGCAAATATTATTTGCTGGTTATCGTTTCTTGTTATCTGGGGTAATGCTTTTATTCTTTTTTAAAGTGTTAGGGAAAAATATGAGCTTCAAAAAAGGAACGGGGAAACAGTTAATACAAATTGGTTTATTCCAAACGTTTCTTCAATATATCTGTTTTTATATTGGAATGAGTTATAGTTCGGGGATTGAAGGAGCTATCATTTCAGGGACATCATCATTCTTTCAAATTTTACTTGCCCATTTTGTATATAAAGATGATGCTCTTAATATGAGAAAATTAATTGGGGTATCGATTGGTTTTTGTGGCGTCATTTTAGTAAATGTGCCGAGTGATGGTAGCTTATCATTTCATTTTGGAATCGGAAGCTTATTACTTCTTAGTGCAGCAATGCTGTATTCATATGGAAACATATTAGCAAAAGAAGGTAGTAAAACATTAGATGTTGGCTATATGACAGCATACCAAATGATTTTTGGTTCTATAGGATTATTATGTATAGGGGCTTTACAAGTTGGAGTAATGCCATTTACATTTAGTCTACACGCACTACTTATGCTGATTTATTTATCTTTCTTATCTGCAGCTGGTTTTTGCATTTGTATAACATATTTAGGTGGAAATTATCATTATAGAATATTCTCTTTTAAAAAGCCTTTAACAGCAATATGTTAAAGGCTTTTTATTTCCCCAGTTAATAAAAATATGTGTTAAAATTAAATTTATTAATTGTAAGCCTTTACATTAATGTGGAGTACTATTTTAGGGGGGATATAGAAGGTGGACGTTGTAAATAGTTTTATTTTTAGAGTGAGGGAATACAAGGCTGCAGAATTTGATAAAGGGATACTAAACTTTAAACAAGCAGTTGGAATTGGTCTATATGATTTACACAGAGAAGTGGTTTTGCCAACACCCTTAACTAATTTTATTAAGGGTGTTTATGGAAGGAGATCACAGTCTTTAAGTAGTCAAAGGAATGCTGCAAGTGAAGTGTGTAAGTTTTTAAATTTTGTTATAGAGCGTACTAAAGAAAATGATGAGGACTTTTTATCGCTTCAGCAAGAAGGTATAAAAGGCTTAACTGTACTCCACGGGGCAAAATATATATCTTATCAGACAATTAGGTCTAAACGTGGTGAAATTAAAGGTTCTTATGTGTATAGAATGGAGAATTATTTAATTGAGTTTTATTATTGGCTGCAAAAACAGAATATAATTGAAAAAGATTTTGAATTAAAATATAAACTTAGTAGCTATAAAGGCAATGCTCGAACTGTAAAGGTGTCTCCTTTTAATGATTTGGAATTAGGAACTCTATATCCTAATAGAAGAGATGAAATTGTTGATAATAGGATAGTTGATTTTGGGAAAAATCGATATAATTTAGCTGTAAAGTTAATTAGAGTAGCAGAACAAATTGCAGAGGATATTGCATTTGGAATTTGTTTGCAATTATTTGGGGGACTGAGAAAGGGAGAAGTTGTAAACCTCCTAAGAACTAGCTTAAAACCCCAAGGGAGCTATGGAAAAAGTGGATTGATTATAGAAGTAAGAGATAATAGAGAATTAATATTTCAAAATAAAAAAAGTACAATTCATGAACAGGTAAAAAACCCTAGAAACCAATCCATATTGATTAGTAGTTTATTATCATCTTTATACCAAAAACATTTTGAAAGATTAAATAGATTAGAAAAAATAGGGCTTTTAAAAAATGAAAAAGCACTATTTATTTCAATGAGAACTGGAAAGCCCATATCGGGGAAACAATATTATCAGAAATTCAATAAAGTTAAAGGTAAGTTTCTTGAAGTATTGAGTAAAGAAGGGAATATAGAGGATTTTGAATATTTATTTGAAAATAGTTGGTCTACCCATATTTGTAGAGGAGTTTTTACTAATTTTTTGCTGGATATAGGAATGAGTGTTCTAGAAATTGCAATTGCAAGAGGTGATCGTAGTATAGAATCTGCTTTAGCTTATGTTGAAGAAAAAACAGCTTTAGAAAACATGGAAATAGCTGTTAATAAATTGAAACAACATTATGAATGTAAAGAAGCTTCCATAGCAAAGGAGTATATAAATGAACTAAGGAAGGTTGAATATTATGAGTAATGAGTTATTAAGTTGCAATAAAGTTATGGTTACATATAAAGGGTATGGATTTACTCCTAAAAAAATGAAGAAGTTAGTAGATAAAGGAAAAATACCAGCACACATAATAGATGAGAGAATTCTTTATCGTGAACAAGATATCATTAAGTATGTAGAAGAAATTGACCAGCTCAAAAAAAGATATATGACCTTTAGGGAGTTTATGGATGAAATAGGATATTCATTTCCGTACAATGGTCAGGCGCTGAATCATAAAATCATAAAGTTTGCGAATTCTGTAAATATAGAATTTTATAATTGTGGAGAATATAGGGTAAACAACACAAATTATTTTCTGAGTAGGAAGGATGTGAAAACGTTCAGAGATAATTATTTGAATATTTTAGATGCTGCCAAAATTATGAACGTGTTACCAGTTAGGGCAATCCGGAACTTAAGAATTCAAGGTATAGATATAAAAGAAATAAATCATATGTATAATTTAATATTTGTCAAAAAAGATGATGTATATACATATAAAAAATTAAAAGAAGAACGTCATGGATATTCTAAAAACGAAATAATGAAAATATTGAATATTGGAATGGTTTCTTTAGAAGAAGTACTTACATTTTATAAAATTTCATCAGATTCCAATACAGGCTTATTTTCAATAAAAGATGTAGAAAAATTAAAGATACTGCAAGCAAGGGTATATAAGAACATAAAAGAAAAATATTATACAGAAGCAGAGATAAGAACGGAGATAGAGCTGAGTATCAACACCCTTCGTCGATATCAGATATTAGATTACGCAAAAATAAAATTCCCTCATATTGCGAGGATAAAAGAATATAAAAAAAATATACAGGCAGTGTACTCAAAAAAAAAATTGGAGAGATACCTTGAAAAAAGGGAAAAAAGTGAGTACATATTAAACCTGAAAAGAAATTTATCCTCCTCTGTTTTTGATAATTTCCGTGAACTAGTACATATGTATGAATTGTTTTTCTCTGAAAAATCATTGGATACTGAAAAGTATTGGTTAGCTTATGTAAAATCTAAATTAACAAAATCTCGTGCACATCAAGAAACAATACAAACATATTTACATCAATTGATTGAATGTTCAAAAATATTAGTGGGATTAACAAGGGAAAAAGAAATATTTAATTTTTCTATAAAGGAATTAAATTTAAGTATTTTTAATGAAAATGTTTCAGGTGAATACCAAAAGTGGTTATATGGTTTTTTGAAAGAATTAAATAACAGTCATATAAAGAAACTTCATGTTGAAGAGTTAAACTATAAGTATAGTAAGAAGCGAAAAACAAAAAGAAAAGAAAAAAGTATTTATAAAATAGAAGGTTACATCTCATTATACAACTATACAATTAATACAGAAATGCATAAAAAGAAAGCAATAATGGATGTGAAAAAAGTTATACATGGTGATTTGGGCTATTCTAGGTATGAATCAGCTTGGTTGTATGTTCTATTACATTTAAATAATGCATGGAGGCATAAGGATATTTTAGAATTTCCTCGTGTAGATTTGAAGAAACTAGGTATAGCCAGTTTAAAGTGGCTTGAAGAAAATAAATTAACGATTGAAATAGCCCAAGGCATTATAAATCAAGTTAAATTGAAAAAATTTATTCATTCAAAAACAGGGAAAAGACGTTATTTCTTGTGTTCGCAAGAACTAATCATTCCGTTAGCCTATGCTATAATCCTTTGCGAATTAAGGTGCCAAATTGTGAGTCCTCAAAGTGAGCACTTAATTAATTTTAAGGGGAACAAATTTAGGAATAGAACACGTAATACATTTTTTGAAGGATATTGTAATGAATTTATATTTTCTTCTTTAAAGATGAATAGGACATTGATTAGTTATATGTATGATGTAATAAAAAAGACAACTGATCGAAATCCATTAGAAATAACGAAATATGTTCGAACGCATTCTAATATAGAAATCACAAATATATATGTTGATATTCCACAAGAACATCTTAATTTTATGACAAAGCAATTATTTGATGTAGGTTATTTTGGATATACATATGACATGATGGCGAGTATTCTTCTAGGAGAGCCACCAAAAGAACGAGAGAAGAGAACTGTAAGGGCCTTACTAACTAAAAGTATAATGGGTGATATTTATAAAATTGAGGGTATTGCTGGATATTTAAATAGGATAACTGAAGAAAAAAAGACATTATTAGAGTACCTTGAATCGGTATCTAAAGAAAACATTCAAAATACCTTTCATTTCATAACACTAGGTCAAATGCCGGCGAAGGAAGAAAATTATCAGTGTATATTTAGGAAGTGTGAATTTGAAGAAATAAAGTGTGATATGTGTCCATTTGCCATACCACATTTTTATGCCCTCTCAACTATTAGTGCAAGAGTAGTAAAAAGGGTAAAAGAATACAAAGAAAAAATAACACGTAATTGTAGTGAAGGAGAGAAAACAAGATTAGCAAATCTATTATTACGGGATATGATTTTACTAAAAGAGGCAAAAGAAAAGTTTGGAGAAGATGTTTTAAATGAATTTATAGAGAGTGGCTATGAGAATTTAAAAAGAAATATAAGTGAATTACCTAATCCATATATACATTCATCTATTGAAAAGAAAGGAAGGATGTAAGTGGTTGTTGACATCAATATAAAAGATTTTGAGGGGATTGAAGAATTTTCTGAAGATTATTTTGAGTTAGAAACATCTATTGATATATCTAAAGAGATATTAGAAAAAGAACAAATGCTAAATTTTTTAAGTGAATGTAAATTTGAGGATAACGTATGGATTTTAACAAAGGAGCTAGAACAACAAAGAGCAGCAGTGGATTTTAATTCTCTAGCTATACATAGTAGAATTTCTGAAAGGCTGTTATCAATTATAAAATGTTGGGTTGCACGATTGATAGAAAAATATAAAGCGAGTACGGTTCGGGAACACTTTTTAGCTTTAAAGAGGATTATAATGATTTCGAATGTTTTTGAATTAGATAAAATAAATGATGTTAAGGACGACCTTGCAGAAAAGAATGTATTAAGGAGGTTATATAACTGTATTGCAGTACTAAATTTTATTGATTATTATTCAGCAATTGATAGGGATGGTAAATATATAGAAATGTTTTTAGAAATAAAAAAGGGATTAAAAGTACCTCAGACAATTAGAAGGCTGCCACCTTCTCATGATGTTTTAAAATTTTCCCTTATTTTAGAAGATTATATAGTGAAATTGGAAGATAAAAATGCATATTACATGTACTTCCCACTTTATATTTGGTGGACACTGAGTAATCTTATACCAATGAGGCCATCAGAATTTTGTAACATTGAGAGGGATTGTTTATTTATAGATGATGGTGAAACTTATATAAGACTTCCTAGAACAAAATTAAAACAGAATATTAGGGGAATACAAATAATAGATAATATTTATATTCCAGAGGAATTGTATCATATGATTTCCGAATACATCAAAGAAACTCAAGAATTTGGAGTATCGGAGACACTTATTTCTTATTTATCAATACCTATTAAATCCGAAAAGCTCAAGTTGAATAAAAAGCGATTCACTGTTGAAAACTTATATACTTTATTAGAACACTTTCATGAAGATATTATATTTAAGCATTATGGATATACATTTAAACCGCCAAGTGATGAAGAAGAAAATGTAAAGCTTAGAAGTTCATCTAGGCCTTCAAGTAGTAAGATGGAGATTTCTCAAAAGATTCGTGCGAATGATACAAGGCATTTTGCATTTTTAAATTTAATGAGGCAAGGGTATCATCCTGTAGAAATAGCTAGATTAGGTGGACATATAAATATTCAAACTCAATATCACTATCATCAACATACTGAGTATTGGGTTGATACCGAAGTATTGCAACTTATGCTTAGGTTTAACTTACAAGAAAATCGATTCAAAAAAGCAGTAGGTTTAGGAAAAACAAGTAATATCAAAATAGATGAGAAGTTTAAAGAGAAGTTTGTATTACGTCCTGCCAAAAGTGGACATAAAAGGATGTTGGATCTTGGCTATTGTACGGATCCTCTTCAATACTGCCAGGTGGATGAATGTTACATGTGTAACGATTGGAGAATTAGTGAGTCTGAACTATATAGTAAATATCATTTACTAGAATTAAAAATGCGAGAAAATGAAAAAGAAATAAGTGATTTAATGCATACATTGAGAAATCTACACTTGCAGGCAATTAAGCACACGAGTGATATTCAATTTTCAGTTCATAATACAACGTTTTCAAAAGATTTGAAAGAAACGGCTAAGCAACTAGATTATGTGTTAAAAAAGAAACAAAAATTAAATCATTTATCATTGTGAGGTTTTAATTATGAAAATAAATCAAAATAAAAGGGGAAGAAAACCAAAGGTTTATTCTCAAGAGCTAATTAAGGAACTTATTTATAAATTTACACAGGAAAGAAAGATAACTGGATTAATTAAGTATATGGATATATATAGATTTTACCTTGAATTGTATAAAAGAGGGGATATTGAAATTAAATTTAGTGAAGATTTCTGGAGAAAGGAGGGAAGACAGGGGCGTATTGCAATTGACAGTGCGAATCAAGTATATAAATATACATTAAATATCAATTATACGGAAAGTGAAAAGGTAATTGATACGGAGCAAGTGATAGAGAAGTTTTATAAAGGGAATTCAAGGAATAAAGAAGCATTGAAAAGAACATTAAAGACGAATGAATCAAAATTAAGGACGTGTTTAGACAGAAATAAAAAATTAGAAAAGAAAATGAAAACTAAGGAATATGAAGTGCATGAACTTAAAAGTAAAATAACAAAATTAAATAGCAGGTTAGAAGCATTTGAAAATATTATGTTTATGTGGTTGGATGCAAGTGTAGATCCCAATGAGGATTTAGTAAACTTAATTACAACGGGTAAGTCTAGAAACAGTATTGTAGATTATATGTTTCAAACAATATTTTCAGAAAATCCTCATGAAGGGTATGGAAAATTCGAATCATTTAGAAGAGAAAAGAAAAGCGATAAAGAGGTGCAAGATGGGGGGGAAGTGGCAGTACTATCTTCTAAGTATAAAAATTCACTACTAGAGGATTTTAACTTGTAGATAATTTAACTAAAGTTGGTAAAGGTAATGTAGTAATTAGTTAGTAGAAAGTGAATTTATGTAGAATAAAAAAAGAGGGGTAGGCCCACATCGCTATCAAGCTAAAAAAACAAAATACCCCCTAAAATGAAAAAATACTGTAAAGTAATAATAAAGTTATTGAATAAATAATAAAGATCTGATATTATAATCCAATTATCTAAATGTTTATTTGGAGGTTTTATTAATGAACATTTTAAGTTCGTGGCTATATAACATGAAAATCATAAAATACTTATTGGGAAGGAGTTGATAATTTAAAACTAAAGGAGAGATATTAATGATATATAGAAAAGCAAATCAGAAAGATTATGATACAATTTTGAATATATGGGAAGAGTCGGTTTTAGCTACTCATCATTTTTTAAGAGATACCGATAGAGAAGATTTTAAAAAAGAAATACCCTCATATTTCCCACATCTTAATGTTCAGTTATGGTATGAGAAAGAGGATTTAATTGGCTTTTCTGCTATAAATAAACAACACTTAGAAATGTTATTCTTAAAACCTAATAAAATAGGTAAAGGATACGGTAAAGCTATTATTAATTCTTTAATTAAAGAATTTGATATTACAACAGTTGATGTAAATAAAGACAATAAGAGTGCAACTAAATTCTATATTAATAATGGCTTTTTTATAGTAAGTGAAACGGAAACAGATTCTTCTGGACGTCCATACCCTATACTAGAGCTAAAGTTAAAATAAGGTAACGGTGGAAATCCTCCCTTACCTTTGATTTTTGCACTAAACTGCGCGTTAGTCCAATAAGAATTAAACAACTTTATTGTCACTTAACAAATACGCTATTCTTTCTGTAGAATCATAGGAAAGGATGGCGTTTTTTGTGTCTATTTCTATATCTGATGAATTACAATTATTTGCTCAAGAGATTCAAAGATTTTTATCTCCAAATGCCTTACAGGATCTTGCTAGAGATGTTGGTTTTGTTCAGCGACTGAGTAAGTACCAAGCAAAGGATTTAATCGCTTTATGTGTGTGGATGAGCCAAAAGGTTGCTACGACTTCTTTAACTCAGCTATCTAGCTGTTTAGAATCATCAACTGAAGTGCTTATCAGTCCTGAGGGACTGAATCAACGATTTAATCAGGAAGCTGTTCACTTTTTACAACAGATATTAGCCAAACTACTAAACCAAAAATTAGCTTCATCTGTATCGTTTTCTTCTCCCTATACTTCTGCTCTCAAACGTATTCGTATTCTAGATTCAACTGCATTTCAACTACCTAATTCCTTTTCAAGCGTTTATCCAGGTGCTGGAGGATGCAGTCATACAGCGGGATTAAAAATTCAATTGGAGTATGATCTATTAAGTGGACAGTTTTTACATATTCATACAGGTCCAGGAAAACAACATGATCGAACCTATGGTTCTCTGTGTGTTCCAACCGTGAAAGAAAATGATTTGTGTATTCGGGATTTAGGCTATTTTCATCTGAAAGATCTTCAACATATATAAGATAAAAAGGCTTACTATATCTCTCGTATTAAATCCAATACACGTATTTATCAAAAAAATCCCACACCTGATTATTTTCAGGATGGAAGAATAAAGAAAGGTACAGAGTATATACAGATAGATATGGAGGTATTAATGAACTCTCTTCAACCAGGACAAACATATGAAATATCCGACGCTTATGTAGGAATGACTGATAAAGTACCAACTCGTGTGATTGTTCATCGGCTAACAAAAGAACAACAAAAAAAACGATTGCAAGATCAAGCTGTAAGAGAGAAAAAGAAAGGAATGAAGTATTCCCCTCGTAGTAAACGTCTCAGTGGTATCAATGTATATATGACAAACGCCTCTACAGATATTGTCCCGATGGGACAAGTACATGATTGGTACTCTTTACGTTGGCAAATCGAGATTTTATTTAAAACATGGAAATCATTCTTTCATATTCATCATTGTAAAAAGATAAAACGAGAAAGATTGGAATGCCATTTGTATGGGCAACTGATCGCCATTCTACTCTGTTCTTCTACTATGTTTCAAATGCGTCAATTACTTCTTATGAAAAAGAAACGAGAACTGAGTGAATATAAGGCCATATATACGATTAAAGATTATTTTCTTCTTATTTATCAAGCCATACAGAAAGACACCCAAGAACTATCAAAGATTCTCATTCGCCTGTTCAACCTCCTACAGAAAAATGGGCGGAAATCTCATCGATACGAGAAAAAAAACAGTCTTTGATATATTAGGTGTCGTTTACAATTGTACCATTTCTGATGATCAAGCGGCCTAATTCAAAAAATGAAACCCGAAAGGGTTTATTTCGCATGCAAATCTTTAGATTCTCTAAGCCTGGCTTTTAGAAAAAAAGAAATAATCTCTACTATACTTGACGTTGTATAGGCTTAGCTTGATGGCGATGGGGTAGGCCCAGTACCAGCGTTGCTGTAACCAGGGGGCAAAGTAGCAAATAATTATACGTTATTTCTACTCTACCTCATTTTTGTGTCTTACTAGTTATCTTTTTGTTGTATCTTACGATACAGCGTCATACGAGAGATACCTGATTTCTCTGCAACATCCGCACGACTTACCCCTTGATCTATCAGATATAAGGCATAATTCACTTTTTCCTCATCGGTTTTCGGTCTTCCAGGATGTTTCCCACGTTTCTTTGCTGCCAAAATCCCTTCTTTTGTTCGTTCAGAGGTTAAATCTCTTTCAAATTGAGCAATCCCCGCAAAAACAGTAAATAGCATTTGTCCATGTGCAGTTGTTGTATTCAACCAAGATTCTTTTAAACTTTTCAAGTTTGCTCCTTTTTGAGAAATGAGTTCAGCAATTTCAATTAAATCTTTTATAGAACGAGAAAGACGAGTTAGATCTGTTACTACTACTGTATCGCCATGGCGTAGAAATTCTAACATACGATTTAACTCAGGACGGTCCCGTTTGACTCCTGTTACTTTTTAAAAAAAAATACGTTTACAACTAGCATCTTTTAATTGTGGTTCCTGGCGATCTAAGTTTTGGTCAATTGTAGACACTCGCATATATCCAAATTTCATATAATTCCTCCTTTTTTATTTCTTTCGTATCAAAAACGTTACATGATAGATATTGTTACATAATAATTTTGTTACGTATTTTTGTTACACCTAAATTGCTAGTTTACTTTGGTTCAGATCTTGATACTAATCGATGTAACGTTAATAGGGGTATCGTCAGCATTTCGGAAAAAAACCACGTTAAGAGTTTTTTAGCCATTTTCACCATGTTTTAAATTGTGTTGCATATAAAAATAAGTTGTTTAGAGTAAATTGTGTTGCGTTAGCAACTGATTTGCAGAGCTTTTCTTGTTTTAATACAACACAAATGACATTGTGTTGTATTAGATGCTTGTACTAAATTTTTAGGAATTTTCATACTATTTTATCGGATTTTATAAAATACATAACGTGCATATTTTTGTATGTTACTACATTTCTTTTTGTAGAATCCAGAGATATTTTAAAGCAACTCCTGAACTACAGAAATCCGGACAAAATCTTTTGTTTAGTGAAAGGACGTGTTGAGGTAAAGCATTCCCTCTTGTTATTAAAGAGTGAAATCATAAATTATTAAAACAAATGCACCCTTTATTCCAGCCATACAAGATTGAAGTTGCATTGTTAAGTATTCTTAAGAATTTTGCAGGTAATATGTTAAGGTTTCATAGGTATAGTGGACAGTGACGGAAAGTTTTTTAAGATAAATTAAGTATTAACACAGTTAGAAAATACATTTAGCATATTTGGAGGTTATCTCTATGTTTGAAAAAGGATATTGGCTATGTATATCTTTTTTATACTTGGCTGGAATTATATATGTGCTGTTTTTTACAAAACCACAAATATGTATAGAAAATACATGTGAAAATAAACAATGTGATGGTTCTACTATATTTTGTTTTATTATAGGAAAAGTTTTTACACTCACATCTTTTTGTATTGTTTTGTCTTTTACAGCATTACAATTTTTGTGTCCATAGATCCTAAGTACCATATTAAGAATTCTTAAGTTTTTCACTTATAATTTATCAAAATATTTCGATTAATATAAATCCATAAAAATAATTGAACTTATTAACTAATAAATAAGGCTTGAGCCTGAAACAATAGGAGATTACTTATGCATGTAAATGACTTGCTTGATTTGATTGTACAATATGGTTATCCTGCCATGTTCTTATCACTCTGGTTAGGAATAGTGGGGATGCCTATACCAGATGAAGTTATTGTTATGACTGGAGGGATGGTATCTTCATTAAATATTCTCCATACTGTGCCTACTTTTATCCTAACATACCTTGGAGTTGTTTCTGGTTTATCATTAGGATATATATTAGGTTATCGAATTGGTGCACCTATCTTAGATCGTTTAGCAAAGAAAAAAAAGATTGGCTCTTATATTCAAAAGTCAACTGAGCTTATTCATCAACATGGTAGCTATGCACTAATTATCAGTTATTTTCTTCCTGTGGTGCGACATGTTGTACCTTATCTAGTTGGAATTAATAGAATGAACTTTTTACGCTATGCCATGTTTTCTTACACAACTGGTTTTATTTGGACTCTTGGCTATTTTACAATTGGTTATTACTTCGGGCAAAATATACAATATATAGGTGCTATTGTATATAAGTATGGTTTATACACTTTAGTGATAAGTGGCATAATCCTTTTATTCTTAGTATTTAAAAAGAAAAAAAACAGTTAAATACTGTGATTTAGTTAAAAAGAAAAAACGACCTTTAAATTCATTTAGGGTCGTTTTTTTATAAATAACTAGGTAATTATACTTTTAATTAATTGAATGATTTTTCTGTCAACAGAGGTAATTCAATATATATTGTTAACTGATTCCCTATGCTTTCTGCCCATACTTTTCCTGTATGTAAGTCAATTGTCCGTTTCACAATAGCTAAACCAATCCCAGAACCTTTTACTTGACTGGAACGTGCTTTATCGACACGATAGAATTTATTAAACATTTTAGCTAATTCATCAAATTCTATAGGATCCGTTGTATTCGTAATACTGATAACTGCTTTATCTTTTTCTCTTTGTAGTTCTACAAATACTTCTGAATTTTTATAACTATATTTTTCGGCATTTGATAACAGATTATCAAATACACGAACTATTTTTGCTATATCAACATTGACCCAAATTGGTTCTATTGGGCTATGCATTTGTACTTTTAATTGATTTTTTTCAAAAATAGGAATGTATTCCCCAACCAATTGACTCAATAAACCTCCCAATTCAACTCGTTCATTTTTCATCTTTACATCAGGTAAGGATAACTTGTTATATTCAAATAGTTCATTTATTAGAGATTTTAACTTCATAGACAAGCTATATGTAGAATGAATGTAACTTTGCAATTCGCTTTCATCATGATATTGTTTCTCCTTCAGTAATCCTAAATACCCAATTATAGAAGTTAAAGGTGTTCGTAAATCATGAGAAATATTTGTAATTAATTCCCTCTTTGACTTCTCTATTTCACGTTCTTTTTCAAAACGTTCTCTTAATTGATTAGACATCCAATTGACATTAGAAGCTAACGAAGACAGTTCATCTTTTCCCTTTACGCGTATAGAGTAGTTCCAATCTTTTTGTACAATCCTTTGAATACCTTGTTCAATTTCCTTTATATATCTTGTAATCGGAAGCATAAATATAAAGAAGAGGAGAATAAATACAAAAATACTACTTCCAAAAGCAATATAAAAATTAAGATTATATTGAGATGGAATAATCATTTCGTGGGGGTTTGGAGATTGAACAATAATATATCCAATTCCATTTTGAAACGATATGGGAGATACAAGTATAAAGGATTTTTTAATAAAAGAATAACTGCTACTTGAATCCAAATTTAATTTATACATTAATAACTCTTTTGCGCTAATATTATTAGACTCAAAATATTTTGTTTGAAAGATAGTTTGATTATTGGGATCTGCTACTAAAAAATTCATTTCTGGATGATTCAGTTGAACTTCTTGAATCAAAGGTACGATTAAATTCGCTTCATTGGTGTTTATATTTCTTTTTTCTAATCCTTCAGTAATTTCTAGCAGAACACCTTTTAATTTAGATTCTTTTTCTGCTTGCTCATTATAAAGAAGTAAATTATTGTTGTGAAGAGCTATGAAAAGAAATGTAATAGTTGCTACAATAAAACAAATAATAAAAATTAATATCAATTTAATATTTAGACGAGTGGGAAAGAAAAGAGTATACTTTTTTTTCAATCGACTAATCATATTTTATAACCAACTCCCCAAATAGTTTTAACATATATAGGCTGTCTGGGGTTTTCTTCAATTTTATCTCGAATTTTAGTAATGTGTACCATAACTGTATTGTCCGCTTTATAAACAGGTTCTTTCCATACCATCTCGTAAATTTTTTCAATACTAAATACTTGTCCCTTATTTCTGACAAGTAATGCTAAGATATCGAATTCTTTTGGAGTCAGTCTTACTTCTTCATTTCTTATAAATACTTGTCTTGTATCTTCATTTAATTTTAAATCTCCTACTTCTAGGATATGAGAATGTATTTCCTCATGCTGATACACCCGGTATCGTCGAAGTTGAGATTTAATACGTGCCATGAGTTCAAGAGGATTAAAGGGCTTAGTAATATAATCCTCCGCTCCACTCATTAAACCTTGAATTTTGTCGATGTCTTCTCCTTTAGCAGATAAAAAAATAATAGGCATATGATGTTTTTCTCTAATTTGTAAGCAAGCCTCTATGCCATCCATTTTAGGCATCATAATATCTAAAATTACCAAATCAATCTTTGTGTGTTCTAAGATATCTAACGCCTCAATTGCATCTGGAACATTCAACACTTCATATCCTTCATTTTTTACATAAATAGAAATAATTTTACGTATTTCAGGTTCATCATCTACAATGAGTATCTTTTCCTTCAACATATGGTCCCGCTCCTTTTTAATAAATAATATAACATTATATATTTTGATTTATACTCATTAACCATATCTTAAAATCTATAAAACCGTTAAAAGATGTATTCAAAACCATTTTCTTTTCCTTCTCCTAAATCAAATATGTTATTACTTACTACAGGTAAAAACATATGCTGGAGGAATATTCCAATAAACTTTCTTTATTTGAATTTTATTAAAGAAAGAATGAAAAAACTTATGTTTTATTTTTGTGTATTGAAACGTAATAAATTCCCCCTCTTCTCCTAAGATTTGAGCTGTCTTTTTTAAAATATCTTTAGATACTTTGACAGGAAGGCTTGTAAAGGGAAGTCCTGATATTACATAGTCAACCTTTGAAATACCATGTTGCAACAAATATCGTTTTACATTTGCAGCAGATCCATGAATAATATGCACTCGTTCCATATGTCCATATTTTTTTTTCAATTCTGTATAAAATAATTTATTTTCTTCAATAACTATAAGAATTGTTTTTGAATGTTTATTTCGAATAAGCTCTTCCGTAAATATTCCAGTACCGGGTCCATACTCAATGATACAATTTGCGTTTGCAAAAGAAATAGGGATCACCATATTTTTAGCAAGTTGTTTAGAACTAGGCATCACAGCTCCTACTGTTCTCGGATGTTTAATATATTGTTGAATGAAACGAATAAAGCCCATGTTGTTTCTCCTCTCAAATTAACTTACATAAAATACTACGAGGAGAATCTTAATATACAGTCAGTAAAAATCTTAAGAATTCTTAACAACGGAAGAGCATATGTGATATCTCATTCTTTCCTATTTATAGGATATCCATTGCAATCGACATTATGTTTTACCACAAATTAAGTATGACTATAACACTTCATTTTCTATAAACATTGGTTATCAACAAAAATAAAAAAGCCACTTTTCCTAAAATCTAAAAGTGGCTTTCGGCTTAAAGTTTTTCTTAGCGTGGTTTTTTTCCAAAATGCTGGCGCTACCCCATACCCATCAAGCTAAGCTTATATAAGTTTAATTTCACATGAGATTTTTTCTTTTTTCTAAAGATCCAGTGTAAGTTCTTTAAAGATTTGCATACCAAATAAACCCTATCGGGTTTCAATTTTTTGAATTACGCTACATGATTGTGAGACATAGAAAAGTTGTATACGACGCCTAAGATATCAAAGACTGTTTTCTTCTCATACCTATGGGATTTTCGTCCGTTTTTCTGTAAGAGATTGAACAGACGTAACAATATCTTTGTTAATTCTTGGGTGTCTTTTTGTAATGATTGATAAATAAGTGGAAAATAATCTTTTATGATATAAACCGCTTTATATTCGCTTAGTTCTCGTTTCTTCTTGATGAGGAGTAATTGGTGCATTTGAAACATGGTGGAGGAACAAAGAAGGATGCTAATTAGTTGTCCATATAAATGACACTCTAGCCGTTCTAATTTCACAGAATTACAATGATGAATACGAAAAAATGATTTCCACGTTTTAAAAATAAGTTCAATTTGCCATCGTAAAGAGTAGAAATCGTATACTTGTTCCTTTGATAGGTATTCCAAAGGAATATTTGTAATGTAAAAGTTAATTGCACTAAGTCGCTTACTGCGTTCTTTATAGGTAATTTGCTTCTTATGTTCTTTAGATGCTAAATCCTTTTGTCTACGTTTCATTTGCGTTTCAGTTAATTTGTACAGAATTAGTCTTGCAGGAAGTTTTTGATACATCCCAATATAAATCTCAGGAATTTCATATGTTTCACCGGACTGTAATTGGTCAATGAATTGCTCCATATCTAGTTGGATGTATTCAGATTGCTTTTTTATTGTCCCGTTTTGAAAGTATTCAGGTTCTCTATTCTTCCGATATATACGTGTATTGAGCTTTAATCGTGAAATAAAATAAGCACCACACTCGTCTATCGTTTGTAAATCTCTTAAATCGAAATATCCTAGATCACGTATACATACATCGTGCGGTTGAAGAGACGTTAAGCAAGTAGAACCATAAATTTTATCGTTTTGCTTTCCCGAACCTACATGAACATGTAAAAATTGACCACTAATCAAATCGTACTCTAATTGAATTTTCACACCAGCACTATGACCACTACCTCCTGAACCTTGATATCTAGAAGCAAATTTATCTGGAACCTGAAAATGTGTAGAATCCAATACACGAATACTACGAAAATAGTTTGTATACAAAGTTGGAATCTTACTAGAAGAGCAAAATTGTTGGTGAAGTAAATGTGCTAAGAGTTGTTGTAAAAACTGCACAGCTTGTGAATTAAAGCGTTGATTCAATCCTTCTGGACTCATAGAAATACCGGTGTTAGCTTCTAATCGACTGCATAGTTGTGTCAATGAAGTACGGGCTATGTTTTGACTTAACCAAATACATAAGGCCACTAAATCTTGTGCGCGGTATTTACTTTTTCGTTTAACAAATCCTACATTTTTAGATAATCTCTCTAGAGCATCAGGTGACATATATCGTTTTAACTCTTGAGAAAACAATTCTAGTTCATCAAAAATTGATAAGTTCATATCAAAAACGCCATCCTTCCTGTATATTTTTACAAATAGAATAGCGTTTTTTTCATTTTATAGATACAAATTTATAAATTTTGTTTGTATAGGAACATCCTTGTGTTGGTTTAAAATAAAGTTCGATAATCTATAAAGAGTCTAATCATTTATAATAAGGATTGATAATTTTTAATTTGTTTATAAAAAAGTATATTTTGTAGAGTATTTCTTTGCTCCACAATCTGACCATATTGTGAAAGATTTTTTCTGAATAGAATTGGATATTTATGTTAAAATAGATGAGGTTGTGAAAAAATATAATTAAACTATAGGACAGTATGAAGAAGGAGAAAAAATTAATGTCAAAAAATTATGTGCACCATCTATGTATCCAAACTAATACATATTCAGAAACCTTGACATTTTATACAAAAGCGTTGGGTTTTATAATTGTCCAAGAGTCACCAAATTTTCACAGACGTGCATTTAATACCTGGTTGAAGTTAGGTGCGTTTTATATCGAATTACAAACGGGTAAGCAGGGGGAGGAGCTACCCGTAACCAATTCAAATAGTGAAGGGCTTGTCCATTTCTGTTTGTGGGTAGAAAATCTTCAGCAAGAGGTTGAACGATTAAAAGAATTGAACATCCATTTTGTTTTGAAAAATGGTGAGATTATATATCAAGTAGAAAATGGTCACTTATGTAAGTTAAAAGCGCCTGAAGGAACAATCGTGGAATTACGTGATAACAAAGGAATTTAAACTTTATAAACTTATATGAAAACGAGCTGAAAAGCAAATAAATAGTAGTACTATGTTAGTATATCGATTGTTATAGAAGAGGGAATATTACGAATATTATTTGTGAACAAAAAAAGGAAGGCTCTTTAATTTGGAGGACCTTCCTTTTAAAAATTTATTTTGAACACGCAAATAAGAAAATGCCTTAAATAATTAGGATTCTTTTTGTATACCTTTAACTGGAATACTTAACTGGATTTTACGATTAGTTATATAAACTCCGATAAGTATAAAAACTAATCCAATGATTAATCTCCAACTGATATTTTCATTTAAAAGAATATATCCCCAAAAAATAGCTGATACTGGAACTAAGTATGTGGATATGGATGCGAAGTTAGGGCCTCCTTTTTGAATTAAGTAAAAGTAAAGTAAATAAGCTATACCTGATCCAAATGTACCTATTCCAATTAATGCGCCTATATGATGCCAGGATATTTTAGTTAAAATTTGAATTGGTTCTTCTAAAAATAGAACTATGCCACCACTACATATACTACCAACTAATAATGTACCTAAAGAAATTTGGAACATGGACATCTCTTTAAGATAACGCTTTGTTATATGAGTTGCTAAACCATAGCAAAAAGTTGCTATCAACATTGCGACGAAATTTAATGAATCAACTGAAAAAACATTTGATAAATGTATATCTGAGAGTATTAAAATACCTACGAATCCAATAAATAGACCTATAATTTGGTTGCGATTGGAATGTATACTAAATAATAAGATTCCTAAAACCATTGTCCATAATGGTTGGGTTGCATTTAAAACAGAAGCTAAATTACTAGTCATTTTTTGTTCACTAAAACAAATAAGTGTCCATGGAATTAAAGTATTTAGTATTCCGACAGCAAACAAAGGTATAAAAGAGATGTTTCCTCTAAAAGATTTGCGAAAAAATGGTATAAGTGCAATAAGTGTTATAGCTCCAAAAGTTGACCGTAAAAATGCTACTACTAAAGGATTGAAATCCGTAACTAAAATCTTAAAAAAATAGAAAGATCCTCCCCAAATAAGGCTTAACATAATGAGTGCAAAGTATAATTTACGTGACATTTTTTCTCCCTCTTTACTTATTGATATTTATAGTTTTTTATCACTAGTGTCGTATTAAAAGAAATCGAACCAAAAATTTGTTTATAATAACTGTACCATCTAGTTTGTTAAGTAATTTAGTAGTTACTGTAATGGTTTGTTCCAATATTCGATAATGGTTAACGATATTCCACTCAAAGCAATGAAAAAAGCTAGGATACTAAACGGCACAGTATAACTATGGAAATAGTCAACAAATATACCAAACAACGTAGGTGCAAGTACAATAGCAAATTGATTCAATGTTAAAGCGAAACTAACAGTTAAACCAATAAATTGCGGATCTGATCTTTCCGATACGAAAACGATAAATAAACTAAACCAACCGATAGCAAAGAAACCAAAAAAGAAGCACAAGATTACAAGTATCCCAAAAATCATATAAGTCATGACATAGCTCGTACAAAGGAGCAATAAGACAGTCATAACAATAGTTATTTGTAATGGAATGATGCGATTTCCTTTAAATATGTTATCACTAGCCCATGCTAAAAGGATCCTCCCAAACATTCCACCTATCAATACTATACTTAATAATGTTCCAGCATGATGAAGACTTGTATGAACTTCATTTGTAAGATAACTCATTAGATGGGAAACGAGCACCATCTGTAACGACATCATTGATATTCCAATTAAAAAGATAGGATAGAGAGAATAGTTTCTTTGTATCTTCTTTAACTTTGTAAAGAAGGAAACCACTTCTGTTTTTTGAATGCTCGAATGCTCCTCACGATAAAATAGAATGAACAATACCCCCCCACTAATAGCTACAATTGCTTGCACAAGTATTACAGATGGAAGGCCATATTCATAAAAAAAGAAAGGGAGTGTACTAGAAGCTAAAGCACCTCCGATGGGAATTCCAGTTTGACGAATCCCCATTGCAAGTCCTCTGCGCTGAGGAGGAAACCATTTTACAATAGCTTTACTACCCCCAGGTTGTGCCGTTCCATACCAAATCCCTACAAATAGTAAAATAGCAACTACATATGTATAATTGGTGGCTGGATAGGCAAACAACATACTCGCTCCAAGTAAGACAGAACCTCCTCCTACAATCCATCTCTCGCCATGTCGGTCCATTAGGTTTCCAAACAATAACATCGAGAAGATAGGTCCAATATTGACAACTGATACAAGTAATCCTATTTGAAATTGAGATATGTGATGTACTTGCTGCCATAAAGAAGCTAAAGGACCAATCCCGTATGTAACAAACGTGGCACATGTTTGTGAAATAGTTGCAATCAATAAGACAATCCATTTGTAAGAACTAATGGGTTCATTTCTTGTTATTTGTTTCTGCATTTTATCATTTCCTCCTCTCCTCTCTTATTGTATGAATATATATGTATCAAGTAAAATGAATAATAAAGAAGGAAGCTATCAAAAAAAATGATATCACGAGAGGTGAGTTGTATGGATATTAAAGATTTGACTGTATTTAAAAAGGTAGCCGAAGAAGGAAGTATATCGAAAGCAGCGAAATCACTAAGCTATGTTCAATCAAATGTGACTATGAAAATTAAACAACTAGAAGATGAGTTGGGAGTTCCCTTATTTTACCGGAACGGAAAGGGAGTTACTTTAAATTCTAATGGTGAGATTTTGTTAACATATACTAGGAAAATTCTAGATCTAACTGAGCAATCAATCAGATTAGTACAAAGTAATCAATCTAAACCTCTTGGTACGCTGAAAATTGGATCTACTAACTCTACAGTAGCAGTCCGTTTACCTCCTCTTCTAAAAAACTATTGTGAAAAGTATCCTGAGGTTGAATTAGTACTAGAAACTCATAAAAGTGCTGAGCTAACTCAACTTGTGCTTGAACGTAAACTAGAAGGGGCTTTCATTGTTGAAGATGTTCATCATCCAGATTTAACTTCTTTTTTGTTTTGTCAGGAAGAACTAACGATTATTAGTTATCAACCATTACATACTTTACAAGAACTTGATAAAGTCAATATGTTAGCATTTGGGAACGGTTGTCACTATCGAAATAGAGTAGATAAGTGGTTAAAAGAAGCAGGCATTTATCCAAAGCGTGTATTAGAATTTGGGACAATTGAAGCGATTATTGGTTGTGTGAAGGCTGGCATGGGCATTGCTGTCATGGTCAAATCAATTTTGAAAGACCATGAGCAATCTTTAACTATGACGGATTTACCTGAGAAATATTCTAAAGTACCAACTTATTTTATTATGAGAAAAGATGTACTTTTTTCGGCAGCTTTACAGAGATTTGTTGAGATGATAAAAGAAAAAACTATGTAACCTAATTTTGATTATTGAGGATGGTTTTAGTGCGGCATAAAATGTAGAACCCCACATCCATCAACTTAAGAATTTTATAACGCCCCCAAATAAGATTTTTACCCGGAAATATCAATTTTACTGTTTTTGGGGCGTTCGTTTTATGGATACAATTTTTTAGCTTGATGGTACTGGTGGGATATCTGATTATTGAAAAATTTAAACCTCGCTACCACCACTTGAAATCGTTATAATTAAAATGTTTTCAATATTTAAATAACGGGGGGCTAGAGAATGAAAATTGCAATAGTCTGTTTTGATAACTTTACTGATATAGATGTTTTTTTACCATGGGATTTATTAAATCGTGTACGTTTAGTTGGCGGTATTTCTGATTGGAACGTCCAACTATTAGGAACGGAAAAAACTCATATATCCGTATCTGGCTTACGTATTCCCATGACAGGAAGCATATCTGATATTCCTTCTGCTGACGCTGTAATATTTGCAAGTGGTAAGGGTGTACAAGATTTATATAAAAATCAAGAATATCTTAATAGTATTCATATAGATCCTCAAAGGCAATTAATAGGCTCTATGTGTTCTGGTTCACTATTACTAGGAGCTAAAAAATTATTAACTGGCAAAAAAGCAACTACATATCCATCAGTTGTAGAACAGCTAAAAGAATTTGAGGTAGACGTTATTGAACAAAGTTTCGTAAACGAAGGAAATATCTCGACTGCTGCAGGGTGTTTTGCTGCTCAAGATCTCTCAGTTTGGATTATAAGAACCCTAATTAATGAAGACATGGTTGACACTGTGTTAGAAACCGTTCAGCCAGTGGGCAAAGGTTTATATTTTTAATTTCAAATCAAGTCAAGAAATTGGGTGTTCCCCAACACGAAAAAATGAGTTGAATTCTCATAAAAAACTGTAAAATAATAAAATTTTCGTTTTGGGGGCACTTCAAAATATTAGCTTGATGGGCATGTGGCGCTACCCCTAATAGAAAAAATTGATATGAAAGGTGCTTATTTTCAATCTCTTACTGAGGGAGTTGATACAAGCAATACAGCTGGATATCCATTCAGCTATATTGTAAATCATCTTGTTAATTTTCAAAGCGACGTGATAAGTGAAAAAACAAAAAAAGGCTTATATGAAGCAAAACAAAAAGGAATCACTCCAGGACGACCAAGAAAACCTGACGAAAATGTAAAACGTGCGATAGTTATGTATCAAAGTGGAGAGTATAGTCTCGCTCAAATAAAAGATGAAACAGGGATTAGCAAATCCACGCTATACAGATATCTAGAAAATTAAATAGTAATTATACTTGGCATGGAACCTGATTTAACCTACAAAAATTGTGTAGGAAAGTAGTTACTCACTAATAAAAAAACAAACGATTCTTCCTCTAAAGCTTGTCGAAAGAATCGTTTGTTTTTTATTTTTATATAAATCATGTTAAAAATTTCATCATGTATCTATAAAAGTAGAAGAAGTTTATATCATGGAAATAAAATCCAACCCATGACCCGTTTTTACACGTATCTCGGCCGAATCCCTAGTTCCATTGCTACACAGCCCTCTCTTCAAGAAGGAATGATTTTTCCCTTAACGTAGGAAAATCGGCTTTTCATCTTCCGTAAAATGTATTAGCGTGATCTCTAAATGTAATACAGAAAAGATTTAGTCTTGTCATTAGAGGGCACGAAGATACATGACAATTGATTAAAATAAAGTATTAGACTAGATCATGAACTATGAAATGAATTTTTAGATAAACCAAAATAACAAGCAAAAAGTCCCTTCAAATTTTGAAGAGACTTTTTAGTATATAGAAATTAGCTTAAACCCAAGATAACATCTCTTGAAAGGGGGCATTTTTATGTTATTCAGGTTTATTGAGGAGCTTTAGTTTGAAGCAACTTTAACCCCATACCAATAAAAATCATTCCTGTTACCTTATTTAGAATCATTCCTACCTTTTGGTTTCCTCTTAATTTTTTTGTGACATACGAAGAGAAATAAGCAACAAATAAACACCACAATAGTCCAGTTGCTGTAAAAGTAAGTCCTAAAATGATAAAAGGCATAGGACCTGAAGCCTTTGTATCTATAAATTGCGGAAGAAACGCAATAAAGAATAAAGAGACTTTTGGATTCGTAAGACTTGTTAAAAGTCCTTGTAAATATATCTTTCTAATGTTCAATTTATTGGATGAAGCTTTGAAAGCTATATTTGTCTTATCAAGTATCATTTTAATCCCTAGATATACAAGATAGATAACACCTATAACCTTAATGGTGTTAAATAACACAACGGATTTTGTAAGTATAATAGATAAACCAAAAGCAACCAATAACGTATGAACTAAAGAACCAGTAATAATACCAAAAACAGAATATACACCTGCTTTTCTACCTTGTGAAATACTTCTCCCCATAATATACATGGTGTCTGCGCCAGGAATTAGATTTAATAAAATCCCTGTTAGTAAAAACACTTCATAATTAATAATACCGTACATTTTAGCACCTCTATCTATTTTTTTGGTGCCCTTATTGATATTAAAGTAAATAAAAGAAAAATAAAAGCACTTTCTATTTACTCAAGAAAATCAATAGCTTTTTGATTTACATCCAATAACACTGATTATGTGAATAGAAAATTCCTTCAGTACTTCTGAAGGGACTTTTAAATGTTTTGCGAGACTTTTTATGTTAGCGAAAAGTACTTTCATGTATAGAAAACATCTTTTCAGTCTACAACTATTTTTCAACAGTCTAATACTTTTTTCTATAGTCTAAAACATTTTTTTAATAAGACACCTTTACTGTCATGAGGAAGTTTCTTTTTATGTAGGGGGTTTTTGTCCGTCTCCTCGAAAAGGGGGAATAAGGGGTCCAGCTACATTGCCATCAACTTAAGAATTTTGTTGTTCCCCATAACGAAAAAATCCTTCTTTTCTATTCACATTCATTTTACCCTATTAGAAGCCATCATACATGCCCATCGATCTAAGACTTTGAATTACTCCCCTTCAAAAAAATGTCATTTTTTCTAAAGGTGAAATTCCCCTGTGTATTAAAGGAGTACGCTATAATCCTCTTTCTTTTTATTTTCCTAAGAAAAAATTAAGAAATCCCCCCAATATTTATTAAGAAATACTATTTATACTAAAATCTATCTTAAACAATACTCAATTTATGAAGAAAAAAAGAAACAAACCACATTTATTTTGATTTGGATTAATGAAGTTTTTTTCAAAAGGTTAGAGGAACAGTATGGAGATGATCCACATGTTGTTGTCATTCATGAATCAGCCGAAAATATGAAAAAGTATACCGAAAAGTTAAAGATAAAAAAGATTGATTATGTACTATCTAGCTTACCATTTATAACATTACCACAAGAAGTATCATCACGAGTTTTAAATAATGTGGTAGAGTCATTACAAGAGAAGGATGATGTTATTACATTTCAATATTCGCTTGTAAAAAAAGGGTTTTCACAAAATTTTTTCTCGGAAATTTTAATAAAAAAAGTTGGGTTCAATTTTCCTCCAGCTTATATTTTTAGTTGTCGAAAAGAGACTAGGAGGACTTACGCGTAATGGAATTACATGAATGCTTATCCTATATTGAACAGTATGGTTATGCAGCGATATTCTTTTGCTTATGGCTCTGAATTGTCGGTATGCTAATTCCAGATGAAATGATTGTAATTAATGGTGGATTTGTATCATCGCTGGGCAGACTAAGTGTAATTCTAGCTTTTTTGTTAACTTATTTAGGAGTTGTGTTGGGCTAGATGCTTGGAAGGGAATTAGGTGCTAAAGTACCTGATAGATTGATGAAAAGTAAACTACTTTTCAAAATCACAAGAAATGATTGGCAGATATGGACATTATGCATTAGTAACAAGATATTTTATACTTGGTTCCATGTTTGGTAAACGTAGGACTTGTGGCGAATTATGACATGTATTTTGGTGGTAAGGTTGTTGTAGTACCTGATTTTTATTTATATATGCAAAAGAAAACTCAGATATTAAGTGATAGCTTGTAGCACCTTTGATTGTTAGGAAAATGGAGGATTTATTGTGAGTAAAGAAACAATACTTGTAGTAGATGATGAGAAGGAAATTAGAAAACTTATTAGCATCTATTTAAAAAATGAAGGATATGAAGTATTACAAGCCGGAGATGGAGAAGAAGGCTTAGAGTTATTAAAGAAAAACGAAGTACATTTAATTGTATTAGATATTATGATGCCAAAAATAGATGGTATTCATATGTGTATGAGAGTTAGAGAAATATCAGAGATGCCAATTATAATGTTATCGGCAAAAACACAAGATATGGATAAAATTTTAGGATTAACAACTGGGGCAGACGATTATGTAGAAAAGCCATTTAATCCGCTTGAACTCATTGTTCGTATTAAATCAAAGCTTCGAAGATATACGAAAATGGGCGGATTAAGTGTACAAGATAAAGATGAAATTGAAATTGGAGATATGAAGATTCACATAGGAACACGTAAGGTCATTGTTGCAAATAAAGAAGTAAAATTAACACCGAAAGAGTTTGCGGTTTTAGAATTACTTTCTCGAAATCAAGGGATGGTATTAAGTGCAGAACAAATTTATGAAAGGGCGTGGAAAGAGCAAGCGTTTCAATTTAATAAAACTGTAATGGTGCATATTCGAAAAATACGTGAAAAGATAGAGGAAATTCCAAGGAAGCCTCGTTACATTAAAACAGTATGGGGAGTTGGCTACAAGATTGAGAAAGATATTTGAACCGATAAGATGGATGAATCAAGTTTTAAAAAAAATGATAGGAAAGACAGTGAGTTATTTACAAAAAAGTATACGAGTACAGTTGATTGCTACATTTACTTTCTGTACGCTATTTGGTGCATTAGTGGGGTGGAGTTCGTCTTCTTTTTTCGAGGAGATTAATAAAATTTCTATTATTGATTACGCATCGGGTATGGAAGCGATTGATGGGCAAACACAAAGGCTTGTTGAGAGTATGATAGAAGAAGGTAAGGATAATATACAAGAATTGCTTGATCAATCGAATCATCAAAATCAATTAAAAATTTTAATAATAGATGAGAATGGAAAAGTGATTTATAAAACAAGAGGCGCATCGGAAGAACAAATCAATCTTCATGAGACGATGCGTAATGTAATGGATTTTAAGATGAATCAAGTACGATATGTAGAAGCGCAGAATTTAATTCAGGATGGAACTGAACAAAGGCGTAAGGAGTTTACAACCTTTTATCCAGTTACTATTGATACGAAAAATATGTATATTATTGCAAGTGGTATACCTCAAGGAAATGTAAAGTATATAGTGAATGACAGTCCATTTCCATATTTATTAGCATTTATTACTTTTTTATTCTCTTTCTTTTATGTAACAAAAAGGAAGATGAATCAGATTGAGGCAATGGCGGAAGGAGTAAGAGAGTTTTCGAAAGGTAACTTACAGTATAAAATCAAACAGGAAGGTCAAGATGAGATAGGATTATTAATTTTGAATATTAATCAAATGGCAGAAAAGCTGCTGTCTAATATAGAAAAAGAAAAACAAATAGAGAAACAAAAAACGGAACTGATTACCAATGTATCACATGATTTACGAACGCCGCTTACTTCTATTATGGGATACTTACGATTACTAGGTGATGCGAAATATGAAAATAAAGAACAGCATGATGAGTATATAAAAATTGCTTTCTCAAAGTCAGAGCAATTAAAGACATTAATAGAGGACTTGTTTGAGTATACAAAGCTAACAGACGAAACTATGGTGTTAGATGCCCAAGAAGTGTGTATAAATGAACTACTTGACCAATTAATAGAGGAACTAGTACCGCAAGCAGAGGAACATGATCTTTCTTTTGTAAAAGAATTTCAGGAAGAACGTATATATGCTGTTGTGGACTCGGAAAAAATGGTGCGTGTGTTTGAAAACCTTTTAATAAATGCGATCAAATACAGTATAGATAAAGCAGAAATTCAAGTTTCACTTCAAAGAGAAGAACAGCATATCCGAATTTCTATAGCGAATCATAGTGAAGAATTTACAAAAAAAGAATTGGAGAATTTGTTTGAGCGTTTTTATAAAAAAGACCAATCGAGAAGTAGAGCTGTAGAAGGTTCAGGCTTGGGGCTTGCAATTGCAAAAAGCATTGTTGAATTGCATAAAGGAGAAATTCGTGCAGAATACGAAAATGGAGTTATTCAATTTATTATCTTATTGCCAATTTAATTAGAAGAATATTGAGGATCTCGGTTATCTTCTAATAGGTAAAAATGAGTGATAGTATTGCATTTGATTTAGAAGAAGTTAATTAATGAATATGAGAAGAGGAGAATAAAAAGTTATATGAAAAAATTAAGTGCGTTTATGATATTGATTATATTTGGAATTATATTACTTATAGTGAAAGGTGGGCCGATTGTAGATCAGATTAATCCGTTTATTAAAGAAGATGTTTATTATACGGTTGTCGATAATGATGGTGAATATGGAGCTAATAAAAGTGGGGGATATGCTAGATGGAGGTATAAATTCAAAGGATATAATGAATCCGGTCAAGAGCAAAAAATTATGATGACTTCTTCAAAACATTTACGAATAGGAGCTTATTTAAAGATTACATCGAAAAGAACTTATGGTATGAAATGGGAAGAGATACAAGGTGATGAAATACCCGCTAAAGCAAAAGAAAAAATAACAATAAAACATGTTTAATTATAGAAATGATAAGTTGTATTCAATAGATAAAGTAACGATCAAGTTTCGAATATAGTGGCAGTATATGATGATTTCTAAATTTTTTATAAAGAAGATAAAGTTTATCTTAACTTTATCTAAACTGCATTTCTTCTGTATACAATTACTAGTATTCTATAGTATGTAGATAAAAAATGGTAAGGAGTAACAGGATAATTATGCAGGTTTCTAATAAGAAAATATTATTATTTCTTTCAATTGTCCTTTTGGCTTTATTGATGATGTATGTATGTACGAATAATAGACATGTACAAAATATTATTCACAATATAGAAGACATTTATAAAGTATATAAAGAGAATCAATTATTGAAAGAAAAAATTGAACACCAAGAATCGTTAAAGAGTAAAGTACAAATGTTAAGTGAGGAGAAAGAAAACCTTACTCAACTTATGAACAAGACGAGAGAATTAAAGGAACAAGGAAAATACAATTTAATTCAAGCTACAGTAGTAAGGCGTGTAGCAGAAGATTGGTATGGGGAAATCACTCTTGATAGAGGGGCGCAACATGGTGTAAAGGTTGATATGGCTGTGATTACAGTGAATGGTCTTATTGGAAAGGTAGAGAGTGTAGAACAATTTACATCTGTTGTGAAATTAATTACGAAAGATGAACGAACGAATCGTTTAGCAATCACCCTCCAAAATAATTCATCCATTTTAGGATTTGTTACAGGGTACGATAAGAAAAAACAAGCCCTTCGAATTGAAAATATTCCATCAGATAAAGCGAAAGAAATAAAAATAGGTGATAGCATTATTACCTCTGAATTGAGCCAGAAAATACCACCTGGTCTTGAAGTAGCGGAGGTAATAGAGCAAGAACCAGATCAATATGGTCTTGCTTATACTATTTATGCAAAACCAAAGGCGAATTTATATGATTTAGAACATGTCATTTTAGTAGAACCTAAAGGATAGCAAAAAAGAGATGAATATCATTTCTTTTTTTAGGTAGAGTAAGATTAAGAGGAATAAGAAAAAGTAGAATTGTATTAACTAGTTGTAAATATTATTTGAAATAAGCAATTACCTTTGGATTCAATAATTTTCTGCAATGTCTCTATTTTGTTTTTATTTTATCTTTATCTTATCTTTATCTTGGACAAGTATACTAACATAAGAGGCGAAGTAGTAATGAATGGGAAGTTATTAAGTATGGTAGTGGTTCTTTTTTTTCACCTTTGTAATATTAATTATTCGTATAATTTCTCCGATGGGATAGGAAAAATCTAAACAATATAGTACGAATCTGTAGTATTTCATGCATGATTTCAGTAAGAGAAAAGTGATAAGTTGAAATAATTATTAGTTTCACTTTAATGAAGATGATGGTATATGAAATGAATTTTCTGTAACTTTAAAACATAATATAAGAATTTATAATAAACCTTACAAAAATGTAATAGTTATGTAAGAGGAATCAATGTTTTTGATTGTAATGAAAAGATAAAATGATAACTAGTGACTATAAAAATATCATTATCATAATGATTACAACAACGACAGGAGGCAATATGAAAACTTCAATATTTGACGTGAAAGCTGTACAAAAAAAGCATGGTAAAAAGAGGAATGTAACATACTATACTGTAGAAAAAACTGGGTGGAAAGTATGTTATTAAAACTTTCTATTTCCAGTATGAAAAAAATGATAAAGGATTACATCGTTTTACTAATAGGTCTTGTAATCTCAATTTCTATATTTTACATGTTTCAAACACTTGCGCTAAATAAAGAATTTACAATGAATAACAGCATTATTGGTTCAATTGTATTTGCATTTCAAATAGGATCTATTTTGGTGGCATTTATTACCTGCTTTTATATTTTTTATACAAACTCATTTCTTCTCTCACTACGGCGGAAAGAACTTGGTATGTATCTTGTATTAGGAGCCAAAAAGAGTAAAATTAGTCAACTCTTATTTTTTGAGACGTTAGCTATGGGAATGATTTCACTGGTGCTAGGTAGTTTATTCGGAGCTATTCTTTCTAATTTCGCAAGTCGATTTTTAACAAAACAATTGGAAATATCAGCGGAGGGTTACCAAGCTTTTTATGGTCCCGCATTCAAAATAACATTTATATTCTTTAGTGTGTTGTTTCTGCTTACATCCGTTGTGAATTCGATTCGAATAACACTTAAGACAGAATTAGATTTAATTCGTACAGAGCAACAAACAGAGCGTATACGAATAAAAGGTCCTATCACAATACTGTTAACCTTATGTAGTTTGCTAGGGATAGGTGTAGGATATTATTTCGTCATCTTTGTAGGAATAAAAAGTACTGGTTCCATTTTACTTCCATTATTCACAATTACCCTTGGAACATATTTTATATTTATTTCGCTCTTACCTGTGTTTGTTAAGAGGTTAAAGAAAACGCGCTATTTAAACGAAAAGAAATTAAATGCATTTACATTTGCGCAACTGCAATTCCGTGTAAGTAGTTTGGCGAAAATATTAGGAACGGTAACGATGTTAATCGGACTAGGTGTTGGAGCGATGGCTGGCGGTATGTCTTTGCAGCAAAATGTAATCCTTACAGCAGAAAGAATGCCAGGGTATGATATTACACTTCATGATCCAGAAGCAACGGATTATAAAGCTATGGAAAAAATGAAAATTGTAGATAAAAAACAATATAAATATAAAGTGGATAATGAGGCTGTTTACTATTTAAAAGAGGAATTATTAGAGAATCCTCCACTTTTGTTCGGAAAGAAAGAGACAACACATATTTCTGAACAACTTCCATCTTCGAGCTATAGGATGTTTAAGCGGGAGGGAGTTGATCCATCTAGTTCTACGTTACCGCTGAATTGGGATAAGAGTATGGATAGTGATTTTAAATCGAATATTTTTGTATATGATCGTAAACCTGTCTATATCGTCGATGAAAACCGTTATGAAGCAATTCAAGGGAATGAGCATGCGTTTTTTATTGCTAAAATCGATAATATTTTACGGTATAAGACAGAGTTAAAAGAGATGGATAATCGTCAAATTGAAAAAATAGCCGCTGCTACTAATAAGCCTAAGGAAGACGTATATTTACCAACAAACTATGGTGATTACGAATCTATGCTCGTTTTTTCAAAAGGAACTTCCTTTATGGGATTCTTTTTAGGTCTTGCTTTTTTAGCTATGATGGCAAGTTGTTTAATGTTTAAGATCCTTTCTGGGGCTACGAAAGATATAGGGCGGTATGAGGTGCTTCGGAAAATAGGGGTACGTAAAGAATTACTTATACAATCTATGTATAAAGAATTAGGTATTGTATTCCTCTTTCCAGCAATATTGGGTCTCATACATGTTTTGGTAGGAATGAATATATTTACATTTGTTAAATTCTTTGTGAATCCATATGTGAATATTGGACTTCCGATTTGTATATTTCTAATCATTTACGTGGTCTACTATTTGATCACTGTTCAATTATATAAGAGGATTGTTCTTCCAAAGGAACGATAAAATAGATAAAAAGGAAGACTTAAAAAAATAGATTTGTGCTTCATTTTAGTATAAATAAGTAATGGATGTAGAAAGGAATTAATAGAATGGGGAAATTGTTAAAGGTAAAAAACATAGTTGTCATGACGGTAGCTGCAGTTGTAGTGGGGGGCGCTTTTTTCATATTTCAATCGATAACCTCACCTGCAAAAGCAATAGCAAATCAAGAGAATCCAGTTCAACATGCAAATGAACAAATAAAAGTGGAGATGAATAAGGTTGCACCAACGCAATTTAATGGTCAAACTAGGAAAATTGCCTATCTTACTTTTGATGATGGCCCAGGAAAATATACGGCACAGTTACTAGACATATTAAAGGAAAATGATGCAAAAGCAACATTTTTTCTAATCGGTCAAAATGTAAAATCATATCCTGATTTAGTAAAACGAGAAGAAGCGGAAGGACACTATGTTGGAATGCATAGTATGACGCACAATAATAAGAAATTATATGCCCAAGGTGGCTACGTAGATGAAATGAAAGAGGATCAAGGTTTAATTGCTAGTATTCTTGGACATGCTCCAAAACTAACACGTCCACCATATGGTTCAAAGCCAGGATTACACGAAGAACTTCGTAATAAAGTTGTAGAAAATGATCTTAGAGTATGGGACTGGACAATTGATTCATTAGATTGGGAATATAATAGTGTACCAATTGATACTGCGAAAGCGAAAATTGTTCAAAATGTATTGGCTGGTGCGACAGATCCAAAAGAAGTTATTTTGATGCATGACATTCATCCGCAGTCCGTTGCTGCAGTACCTGCGATTATTAAAGGTTTGAAAGAAAAAGGGTATGAATTTGAAGCATATCATGAAGATGATCATTTCCCATTGAACTTTATGCATGATAAACGTATGTAACATAGGAGGAATTGACATTGACTTATAAAGCGTTAGCGATTACGGGAATTATATCCATAAGCTTATTAACAGGGTGTTTTGGCGCGAAGCCAGAAGCAGAATTGTACGTAGCACTTGAAAATGCGACGAAGCAAGAAAAGACGGTTTCTGAAGATGTGAAAAAACTAGAGGTTTTAGAAAAACAAGGTCAAGAGTTATACAATCAAATTATAAATGATGGTAAAGATAGTAACCAAGCAATTATGCCGAAGCTAGAGCAAGCTACAAAAAATATTAATGATCGTGAAAAAGTAGTGAAAAAAGAAAAAGAAGCTTTTGGAAAAGCGCAAGAAGAAGTAAAATCAGTTCATAAAACTATAGACAAAATGGAAGGTGCAGCTCTTCAGAAACAAGCAAAAAACATACAAGATATTTATAAAAAGCGTTACACGTCTTTTAGTCAGATAAATGATTCGTATCAAAAGTTGATGGAATTTGAAAGAGAAGTATATAAAAGCTTAGGCGAAAAAGAAACGAACTTAAAAAAGATTAGTGAAAAGATTAAAGGTGTAAATCAAATGAATGAGGAGATTCAACGAGAGAAAGAGAAGTTTAATGGATATACAAAGGAATATAACAAAGAGAAATTAGATTTCTATAAACAAGCAAAAATTAAGATTAAAGAGGAGAAATAAATACCTTATTTCTTACTCAAAAATAGAATATGAAAAAGTCCCAAGCTACTAGCTTTGGGGCTTTTTCATATTCTTAAAGAAATGTTAAGAATATCCGCTACTATTTATTAAGAAATGCTATCTATACTTAGAAATGGCTTAAAAAGTATTCGGAAAAATATATGAGAAAAATAAGAATAGGAAAAGAAGTGTAGGAGGGTATATATGAAAACATCAGTTGTAGAGGTAAAGAATGTACAAAAGGTATACGGTAAAAAAGGTGAGAGCCAATCACATGCATTAAAGAATGTATCGTTCTCGATCCAAGAGGGTGAGTTTGTTGGGATTATGGGACCATCTGGTTCAGGAAAAACAACATTATTGAATGTAATTTCTACATTAGATAAAGCGACAGGTGGAATTGTTAAAATTACTGGAACAGATATTACGAAAATGAAGCAAGGGGAATTATCTGATTTTCGCTCAAAGAAACTAGGGTTTATTTTTCAAGATTTTAACTTACTTGAAAATTTATCAATCTATGAAAACATTGCATTACCACTTTCTCTACAAGGTGCTCAATCGAAAATAATTGGATCAAAGGTGAAAAAGGTAGCAGAAATGTTAGGGATTTCAGGGATTCTTCAAAAATATCCGTCTGAAGTATCTGGTGGACAAAAACAACGTTCGGCAGCGGCACGTGCACTTGTACATGAGCCAGCAATTATTTTAGGTGATGAGCCAACAGGAGCACTTGATTCTAAAAATGCGAAAAGTTTATTAGAGGCGATGACCAACTTAAATGAAGAGCAGTGTGTTTCGATTATGATGGTTACACATGATCCATTTAGTGCGAGTTACTGCCGACGTATTTTATTCATCCAAGACGGAGGACTGTATAAAGAAATTCATCGCAGAGGTACGCGTGATGAGTTCTATAAAGAAATTTTAGATGTGCTTGCGGATTTAGGCACACAAAAAGCATAAGAAAGAAGGTTCAACATGTTATTCAAACTTTCCATATCGGGATTAAAAAATAAACGAAAAGACTATATTGTCTTATTAGTTGGTCTTATTATGTCTATTTCAATTTTTTATATGTTTCAAACGTTAGCGTTAAATAAAACGTTTATCGAAGGGAATTCCATGGATGGAATTTTTTCTGTCTTCCAAACGGGCTCATTTTTATTAGGGTTTATTACATTATTTTACATTTTATACGCCAATTCATTTTTATTATCACTTCGGCAAAAAGAATTTGGTATGTATATGGTATTAGGGGCAAAAAAGCATAAAATTAC
>NZ_JAKUFY010000049.1:0-38266 GCF_022663675.1 Bacillus cereus group sp. BfR-BA-01355 | reverse complement strand
GAATTATTAAAAGAAAAAATAACTGTAAAAATAGAAAAAGATGCAGTAGTAGAAATTAAAATAGGAAATAAGAAATTGCCAGATCCAATGGGGAAAATGAAGCTTGTGAAAGTAGACATAAGTGATAAAAATAAAAAACTAGCAGGAGCAAAGTTTCATATAGAAGATTCAAAAGGAAAAGTAGTTGGAGAGTTAATAACAGATGAAAAAGGAGAAATGATATCAAAGGACTTACCAATAGGAAACTATACCCTAGTGGAAATAGAGGCACCTAAAGGTTATGAATTATTAAAAGAAAAAATAGCTGTAAAAATAGAAAAAGATACAGTAGTAGAAATTAAAATAGAAAATAAGAAATTGCCAGATCCGACTGGGCAATTTGAAATTGAAAAAGTTGATGATAAGGATAGTGAATTAAAGCTAAAAGGCGCTGTATTTCAAGTGTTAGATAAAGAAGGGAAAGAAGTTAGTAGATTAATAACGGATGAAAAAGGAAAGGTAATTTCCAACCAATTAGCAATTGGAAAGTATACGATTAAAGAAATAAAAGCACCGAACGGATACATGTTACTTAGGGATCCAATAGAAATAGAAATTACAGAAGCAGTAAAGACACAAAAAATAACAGTGAAAAATGCGAAGAATAATTGGGTAATTCCTAATACTGGTGGGAGCGGAACAACAATTTTTTACGTAATTGGTATTATGCTAATGTTTGCTGTGCTATATTTCTGTAAGAAAAATCGTATATTATGAACTAATTTTATAGAGTTAGACAGATCGTTGCGTTAGAGAGTTTTAGGACATGAGTTCGGTATTGTACTGCACTCATGGTACTAAATTTGTTAAAGGAGGAAGGATAATAGTAAACATAGAATATATTAATGAATTAAAATATTTAAGAGGTGAACATGGTGGCAATAAAACAAGACGAAATTAAAGTAGTTGCCGGAGCTGGAGTGTTTAATAATAATCCAGGTTGGATTCAAACGCAAGAAGATGAACTTAACTTACTAGATAAAGCTACGTGGGAAGAAAGATTTGAATACAACTCTATTTCAGCTATTTTAGCTGAGCATGTATGGGAACACCTTACTTTTGAAGAAGGTGTAAGAGCAGCTGAAATTTGTTATGAATTTTTAAAACCATCTGGTCATATTCGGTGCGGAGTCCCTGATGCATTCTTTCAGGATGAGGCATATCAAAATATAGTTCAAATAGGGGGACCCGGTCCGAAAGATCATCCAGCAGCAAGTCATAAAATCGTTCATAATTATATAACATTAACGGAAATGTTTGAAACTGCTGGATTCGAGGTAGTTTTACTTGAATATTGTGATGAAAATGGTCGGTTTTATTACAACAAATGGGATGCAAACGACGGTGTTATTTTCCGTTCGAAAAGGTATGATTCTAGAAATAAAGGCGATAAACTTGGTTTTCCATCGCTAATTGTCGATGCGATTAAGCGTTAATCATTCAACAAAACAGGAGTTAATCCTATGATTTCATAAGTCGCAAATGCGGCTTTTTTATTTGTACGTAAATCTATATTTAATTTTTAATATTATATAACTGGATTTAGAAAATATTTAAGTTTTTCTCAGCACCATTCAATTTAAATTAACACTTCGTTGTCATAAATATTTATTTTATATTTATATTCGTGTAAAATGAAGTGAGAACATATATTCTGTATAAGGAGGCAATCAAAATGATAGCTGAAATTGGGAAACTAACTGATGGATATATTGTAAAATTTGAACGTGAATTTCCATATACGGTAGAGGAAGTTTGGTCTGTATTAACAGAAAACAGTAAGCTGAAAAAATGGATGTCCAATTTACAGATTGAAAGCCTTAAAACTGGTGGAATAATAAAGTTCGACATGATGGACGGTTCATTCATAAACATTGATATTTTAGAATGTCAACTAAACTCAGTACTTGAATTTACTTGGGATAAAGACCGTGTCCGATTTGAAATACATAAAGAGGAAAATGGTACTCTTTTACTTCTTAAAGAGTACATTCATGAATTAACAGATCATACACCGAGAGATATAGCTGGTTGGCATATTTGTTTAAATCTTTTTTCTTACGTTTTAAAAGGAGAAGAGAAAGAATTTTCTAAAGATGAATGGCAACAATGGTTTGAAATATACAAGGATAAGATTCATGAAGCGAGAGGATAATTGCATAATAGGTAATATTCATTATGTAATTATTATATTGTAAAAATGCTTTTGTGAATAAATAAGAATAGAGGTTAATATGAAAGTAAATCAATTAATTGCTAATAACATAAATAAATTAGATGCAACTATACCGTTTAATAAATCGTTTGGAATTGCTGGTTTATCTGGATCGGGTAAAACAACTTTTTGCCAAACAATTGGTGAAGAATCAAAAAAACGATTAGTTTCTTTATTGCCAAAGGCTGAATATCAATATTTATTTCCTAACATTATGGAAACAAATTTTAGTGCCATTAAGATGGAAGAAATACCTTTAGTACTTTTTCTAGGAAAATCATCGATTTCGTCTAATCCGCGTTCAACGATTGGTACTCATACTGGTGTTTTTACAGAGGTTCGGGAAAAACTTGCTGAGGTATTTAATCTTTCTCCAGAGGTCTTTTCATTTAATAATCAATTAGGCTGGTGTACTGGTTGTAAAGGCCGTGGTACTACAAAAAATGTTGAGTGTAAAAAATGTAAGGGAAAACGTTATAGTGAAGAAATTGAACAACATGAAATTGATTTGTTGGACAAGCCACATTCAATCTCAAATATTAATGATTTAAGTATTGAATCTATTCTTTCACTAGCAAAAGAGTTAAATATTAGTGAAGAAAAACAGCATATACTGCAAAATATTATTAATATGAACATTGGTTATTTAACATTAAATCGAATTATGGGTACGTTATCAGGTGGAGAGTTAACACGACTTTATTTGGCCGAATTCATGGCAGTAAGTGAAAATGCTGTAATTATTATTGATGAGATTTCAGTTGGACTTGATCATGAAACTTTATTACAAATTTTAGAAGAGATTAAACGATTAGGGTGTAAAAATCAAATTTGGCTTATTGATCATTCAGATACAGTACTAGATACAACTGATGAGCAATTGTTCTTTGGACCTGGTAGCGGAAAATATGGCGGGAAAATTGTGGAAGAATCACCAAGACCAAAGTCAATACTGTGGGATCGAAATAAAGAAATACCAACAGAATATTATACATTCTATGATTTATATTGCCGTAATATCCAAATGGCTGAGTTTCAAATTCCTAAAAACAGGCTTGTAACAGTTACAGGAGAATCAGGATGTGGGAAATCTACACTTGTCAACGAATGTCTAGCTACAGATTTTTTGAAACGATATCCAAAAGATAAATTAGTTATGGTAGGACAAGACCGAAATCAATCAATTACAAGTCGATCAACTGTAGCAACTTTCCTAGATATTAAAAAGAAACTGACAAAGTATAGTGAAGACATTGATGATATTTTTGAGCGCTCGATTGAGGATATTATTGATGAACTTCCAAATGAAGATATCGCTTATAAACGTTTGAGCCTACTAATTAAATTAGGGCTTGGCTATTTAACATTAGAGAGAAAAACACAAACATTATCGACAGGTGAGTTTCAATGTGTTCATTTAGTTTCGGAATTATTTGCAAACACTAGAAATCCACATACATTATTTATTTTTGATGAGCCTTCAAAAGGTTTATCACAAAATATTTTAAATCAATTTATCGATAGTATTAGAGGTATTCTGCAAGATGAATCAGTTTCGATCATTATGATTGAGCATAATTGTTACATGTTAGAAAGCTCTGATTATATAGTTGATTTTGGAAAAAGGCAGAATGAATCTATAGAGCATTTGGATGTTGTCAATCATGAGGATTACTATCGTCAAAAAAGTAATGTGAATAGCACAGAGAAAATACACATCTCTTCAATGCTTAAGCAGAAAAAAGGGGTTCACTATTTAGAAGAAAATCATATTAACTATTTTAAAAATGCCGAAAATATTTATAAGGGCGGTATTTTAAAAAGTTTATCATCAATGGCTAGGTTAATTTATGGTGAATATGAATCTGATACAATCGCACCTGTTATTGCTATTGATCTTGAAAGACATTTATATAGTCAATATAGTTTCTTATATGAGATTGGTGGATTAATTAATCATATTGTAGCTGCTCATCCAATTAATAAAGATACGAGAAGTTTTGATTTCTATTCACAGGACAATCATTGTCCATCTTGTTCTGGACGTCTTCAAATTGAAGTTTTTGATAAAGATATTGCCATTCAAGATAAAAGTGTTCCATTTTGGGATGGGCTATTCGATCCAGAAATCATGAAGGTATTAAAATTTTATCAGCATGAAAAAATAGAATTTCTATTCGAAGAAATAAAAAATGAGCTTGATCACGATTTGTCAAAGAGCTATAATGATATGTCAGAAGAAGAAAAGCATACGTTTTGGTACGGGTATTTTGAAAAATCATTTTATGATAAAAAAGGAAAGACACGCAGAACATGGGTAGGATTTAATACAATTATTGGTGGATATATTGTTATTTCAAAAGCACCTATTAAAGAAGAAATTAAAAGTTCAAAAAAAATGATGAAATGTCCAATTTGCGAGGGGACGGTTTTAAATCATCATAAACCACTTAAATTTGATAACGTAGATATTCGTGAAATAATTAATCAGCCTATTAATGAAGTAGTGAAAACAGTTGGTGATTTACCGACACTTGTTAAATTGAAGTCTATTGTTGGTGGCGATATGGTATTGACAGAAGATGTTTCTTTATTGCCAAGAAAAGCACAAGTTGCACTGAAGATGTTTGAATTAGAACAAGCAAGCTTTTCAAACTATGAAATGGTGTTACAAAATGTCTTACCATTCTGGGGTGAAATAAAAGGAAATATCGAATCCATTAGTGTTAATAATCAAGTAACTGTTTGTGATTTCCCTAATGTTTATGAAACGAGAGAAAACATTATAGATAAGTATTTCACAAATGGTAAATATAAAAAACTTACGTATGTATACGAAGCGTTTGGATACAAAAAAATAGTTACCCAAATTAATAAAATTAAAAAAAGTAATCCATGTCCATTTTGTAAAGGTAAGAAAGTGATAACCGAAGATAATCTACATGATGGTGTCTTTAAACTAACAATTCCATGTGTAACTTGTAATGCAAGTGGTATTAATGACGAAGGGTTAAAAGAAGTTGTCGAGGGCGTGGATGTACAAACGTGGTTAACTGGAAAAGTTAGTGATGTTGTGGATGAGAGCTTATTAACAGAAGCTGTTGGGCAAATACCAATTTTTAATCGTATTCGTGAGTTGGATAAACGAGATATGATGGCGGTTTATGAATGTCTTGAGAAAAATAACTAATGGTTATCAATTGCAGTAGTCATAAAAACAGGAATATAGGTTTTTAATTATATAAATATAACATGTTAAGTTGTTATTTAAATCGTTAAAAATAGTTGACCCTCACATAATGTCATTGTTTATGATGAAGTTGAGCTTCAAAGTAGATGTAACTTATAGGAGGAAATCATGTTTAAAATAGGGGATTTTTCGAAACTATCTTCCATTAGTATACGTATGTTGAGACACTACGATAAAGTGGAATTATTACAACCAGTAAAAGTCGATGAGCAGAGTGGATATCGATTTTATTCAGCTGACCAATTAAAAAAAGTAAATCAAATTCAAACATTAAAAGCTATGGGGTTTAATATTGCTACCATCAAAGAAATAATAGAATGCGATAATATAGATAGCATAAAAGAGCAATTTTTAAATCGTAGTGCTCAAATTAAAGAAGACATGAATAACCTCCAAAAACAATTACGTCTCCTCGAAGACTCAATGAAAACGATGAGAGAGGATGTTGTTGAGATGAATTATCATGTTTCAATAAAAGAAATTCCAGAAAGAACTGTAGCTAGTGTTAGAAAGATTATTCCATCGTATAATTGCGAAGGTGATTTATGGAGTGTATTAATGCAAGAAATTCAAATGAAAAATATTAGTATTGCCCATCCGAGTTATAGTATTGCGGTTTTCCATGATCGTGAATACAAAGAAAATGATGTAGATATAGAAATACAGCTAAGTATTCTAGGTAAGCACGAAAATACAAAAGACGTTACATTTAAAAATATGAAATCAACCAATGTAGCTTCTATAACAGTTAATGGAAGTTATGAACAGATGACAGCTGTAAATGAGGCTGCGGCAAAATGGATTGAGACAGAAGGTTACAAATTAGCAGGCCCGATGTTTAATATTTATCATGTGAGCCCAGCGATGGAATCGGATCCTAATAAGTGGGTTACAGAAGTTTGTTATCCAGTTAAATAATGATAAAGAAAAAAGGCATTAATTATATGCCTTTTTTCTTTGGAAACTTATCCATAAATATCAAGACAAATTACTTCGAGATTCGATTCGTCAACTACTAGCACAATTTTATTTGCAAATGTACAAAATGAGCGGATTGTAATGAATCATCTAAAAACCAACCAGTTGGTACTAAAGTAATGTAATCATCTATTTGGAAATTTCAGCAATGTTTAAATGAGCAACAAAAGCCACCGTAATAAGGGGCTTTTGTCTTAAATAATTTAATGATATGTGTACCCTCCATCAGGAAACAATACATTACCCGTAGTAAAACTATTTTGCATTAAATATAGGACAGTATGTGCAATTTCATCATTATATCCAGCTCGTTGTACAAGTGAAAGAGATTTATAAGCTTCGTAAGCAACTAGTCTATTTTCATTTTGTTCATTTTCTTTTTGTATTGTTCCAGGAGAAACCACATTAACTCTAATAGGAGCTAATTCCACAGCTAAAGCCTTCCCTAAACTTTCAATAGCACCATTGCAAGCTCCATAAGCAGGTGCGCCTTTAAGTGGTCTTTGACTAAATGCACCGGACATTAACACGATAGATCCAGAGTTTGAAAGAAAAGGAATTGCATATTTTACGGCATAATATTGAGGCCAAAACTTTCCGATGAAGCTACTTTCAGCAATTTCCTCTGTAGAGGTAATTGGTCCAAGTGTGTAAGAGGCTCCCGGTGTGAATAAATGATCAAAGTTCCCAACTGTCTTGAAAAAAATTTGTAATTGCTCTTTATTTTGATTATCCAATATATAAGTTTGAAGATGATTGCTATTTATTAATTTTTTAGCAACTTTTAATTTTTCTTCCGAACGCCCTGCAATAATAACATGTGCTCCTTGTTCAATTACTTGTTTTGCCGTTGCCAATCCAATACCAGAACTCCCGCCAATGATAACAATACGACTATTTTCTAATGTAGTAATAGACATATTTTAGCCACTCCTTTAATAAAAAATTTAGAATATAACTGTGCTATGCTTTTATTATTCGCTAAAAGGGAGCAAGTGAAAAGTACGCACTTTATATGTACATAGTCGTAAATTTCGTACTAATCGCTATTTATGCGGATAAGTAATTGGAAAAATCGCTAAATATGGTTTATCCCGCATTAACGGGCAGTAAAACTCTCACCTCAAAGTTAGGAAAATGCAAGGAAGTTAGGTAAGAGATCAATTGCCCGTAAAAGCCCGATTGGTTCAACTAATAATCAGTTTGGGATGAACAAAACCCTCACTGATTAAAGTTTCACTTTATGATATCTGAGGAGAGGTGAGAAAAATGGATTTACAAGAACCGAAGTTAAAAGGGGTAATAGCAACATTACAAATAATCGGTGGGAAATGGAAGCCACTCATTTTGTTTATTTTGCTAACAGATGGAATGAAACGTTTTGGTGAATTAAAGCGATTGATACCAGATATATCTCAAGGGACGTTAGCGAAGCAATTACGTGAATTAGAGCAAGATCAACTAATAAAACGCGAAATTTATCAAGAAATACCACCTAAAGTAGAATATAGCTTAACTGAACATGGAAAAACAGTCAGTACTGTTTTGGATAGTATGTGTAGTTGGGGAAGAGGGCATTTAGAATATATAGATAAAGATAAACCATAAAAATGTTATGTAAACTTATTGTAGTGTGAAGGGAAATATTGTTTTAATAATTTGTAATTTATAATATATAATTAAGGAGTGTCGTAGGTTATTATACATATTTAATTTATTTTTACAAAGGGGAAGTAATAAGATGAACGAATTAGAGTATAAAAGCTTCTATGATAAAGTAGGAAGATTAAATGGATGGGATTTTAGTAAAATAAAATGTGAAACTGTAGGAGATACATGGGACTTTTATAGTGAGGTAAAAGAAAGGTGTAAACCATCACATATTTTACTTGATGTTGGTACAGGGGGAGGAGAAAATGTACTTAACATAGCATCATCAGCTAAATTGTTGATTGGAATTGATAATTCTAACGGCATGATTGCAACGGCACATTCTAACTTGAAAAAATCAGGTGTACAAAATGTTGAGTTTCTTCAAATGGGTTCTGAAGCTTTAACATTTCCACATGCACATTTTGATATTGCTTCAAGTTGTCATGCCCCGTTTCTGGCATCTGAGTTAGCGAAAGTAATGAAAAAGGGTGCCTTTTTCTTAACACAACAAGTAAGTGAGAATGATAAATTAAACCTGAAAGAAGCATTTGGTAGAGGGCAATGCTTAGGTGAACGGGATGGTACTTTAAAAGAAAAGTATATGAATGAACTTATTAGTGCAGGATTTGATCTCGTGCAAGTACGTGAATATGATGTTACTGATTATTACAGTAGGTCTGAAGATCTCATTTTCTTATTAAAACATACCCCTATTATTCCTAGATTCGGAGAACAGGAAGAGGATTTTACTATTTTACAAAAGTTCATTGATACGTATAGTTTTGAAAAAGGGATTCGTACTAATTCAAAAAGATTTATGATTATTGCTGTAAAACCTTAATGTATTTTATCGTAAAAGTTGCTTTTCATTTAAGGAAAGGCAGCTTTTTTATATGGAAACAATGCAGGGGAAATTTGAAAAAATAGAAATAAGTAAAGTGTTAATTAAAAAACGAAATATGGAGGATATTTGTTTTGAAACGTTAGTGTACTAGCAATAAAAGAAGCTAACATATTCATACTAAAGTTGTAGTTTCTACATGAAAAATCCATCCTTCCGTTTGATTTTATCTATTTATAAGTGTAATACAATACGAATAGATAATAAGAAATGAGGGGGAATGTAAAGTGATTACACATATATCAGATATAAAACTACAAACGGTTTCCATAGAAGGGGTAAAACAAGTTTATAAGGACATATTATCTTTTCCAATAAAAAAAGAAACAACATCCTTCATTCAATTTGAAATAACACCTTATACAACAATTAGTTTTCAAGAAGTGTATGAACCAATTGCACCTGCACATTTTGCTTTTGAAATCCCATATTCAAAATTCCATGAAACAGCAAGATGGTTAAAGGACTCTGGATTACTCATTGTGAAATGGCAAAATGGAAATGTAATTGGTGAAGAGAATGGTCTATTCAATTTATACTTTAAAGACGGAGATGGAAATCTACTCGAAATTATCGCACATAGTTATGTTAAAGAGGATGTATTAGTACCACACTCACCTTTAAACATTTTATACGTAAGGGAAATTGGTCTTCCTGTTAAAAGTGTACCTGTTTTTACGGAATGGTTAAAATCAAATCTAAATATGAAAACGATGGAAGATGGGGATATTTTTAACTTTGTTATAGGTGGCACTGCATATATCGTCGCGACTTGGTGGCAGAGACCTTGGATTCCAATCGCAATGAAAGCTTTACCACCGAAAGTTCATGTTTCTTTTGGAACACCGGATTCAGCATTTTTACAGCACATCCAAAATAACTTTAAGAAAAATAATGTTCCCTTTGAATGTAAACATAATGAAGTATCATTTATTGAGCAGGGATATTCATTTTCTATTGTGTATACACCAGAGTTTCATTCCAATATTCCTAAAGAACTAAACTTACCACTTTCTATTTAAGGATAGAAAGTGGTAAGTTTTTTATATCTTCGTGAAGAAGGTTTTCGTTATGATTAGAGTGAATGCAAAGAAAAGGATTAAGCGTTATTCAAACTTATTTTAAGGAGAGAAATGAAGTGAATCTAGGTAATCCAATTGCAAAAGGGAATACTGCAGAAATTTATTTAACTGATGATAAGGTTGTAAAATTATTTAAAGATTACCTCCCAGATACAGAGTCTATGAATGAAGCAAAAAAACAAAAATATGCTTATTCATGCGGGCTGCCAGTTCCAAACGTATTTGAAGTGACAAAGATACAAAATAGACAGGCAATTATTATGGAACATGTAAAAGGGGACAACATTGGTGATCTTCTGCTTAATAATTTAAATGAGGCAGAGCGTTATATCGGCTTTTGTGTTAATGAGCAAAATATACATGTGAATACAGATGAAATGGAGTTAATGAGGGAAAGGTTAGAGCGTCAAATTAAATCTGTGCATAAATTGGATGAACGCAAAAAGAAGGATATATTACAAAAATTAGAATCTATTACATTTGATTTTAGGCTATGTCATGGAGATTTTCATCCATTTAATTTGATTTTGAGTAAGGAAGAGAAAGTGAAAGTTATAGATTGGGTAGATGCTAGTTCAGGTGATATTCGCGCAGATGTATTTCGAACATACTTGTTGTACTCACAATCTTCGGTAGAATTAGCTGAGATGTATTTACATATATATTGCAGTCGTACCGGCATATCAAGAGATGAAGTTTTTCAATGGGCTCCTATTATTATTGCAGCTAGATTTTCTGAAAAAGTATCACCGCAAAATGAAGTGTATTTGAAAAGATTATTGAATCAGTATTTATAAGTCATAAAAAAGGTTGTCAGCTAATTAATAAATGCTGTTGTTTAACCAAAGTTTCCTTGTAGTTAAACAACAGTATTCTTAAATATTGATATAGGTATTCTTATTTTCGATCTTCATCCTATAAAGGTTCATAATCCGTACTTGTTCCTCCGTTAATTCATCTTTATCCCAATACATATGCATTAAGCTATATTCAAAAATCTCCTTTAATTTAATAAATAACGGAAACTTGTCTTTCATCTCTTTTGGTAGCTCATTTTCCTCTTGGTAGCCTTCAAATAGTGCTTTTGTAATAGAATACTCATAGTCAACGATATTCCCATTTCCAGCAAATGAATATTCTATTGCACTATAAATAGGAACGGCTAAATCGAATATGTAAAAATGTTTTTGGAATGAATCCAAGAGAATATCAACTTAACAAAATGCCTATTCAATCATTTGTTAAACTAAATTTAAATAAAGAAGGGGCGTTTAAAATGAATATTTCTAGAAAAATAGAGGTTGAACAGTTACGAGATAGGAAGAGTGAGCTATTTGATAAAGAGGTACTTAACATATTAAATGGTCAAGTTATGTATGAGGAATTTAAAAACGAAAAGCTAATGGGTGATTCTGATTATGCCCCATTTAGTGAGGCAATGTGTGTGAACTCGGCTACTACTCAAGTTTTTAATGAAGAGTTTATTAAAACAAGAGCGAAAGGACATAACAGTTCAGTAGAAAGTTATATAAAAAAGGTTATAGATCCGTTAGAAAACCTTTTTACGAAAAAGTATAAATGTATTGTTCTATGGTTTGGTGAAGATATGTTTTGCCAAATGAACCTACTTACCATACTTTCTCATCTTGAACAGTCTGCTTATGAAGGGAAGGTATACTTAAATAGCTTTAGAGAGGATGAATTTAAAGTAAATCAAATTGAACTTGAATTGGGGAATTATTCTTCTATATACAATGAAGTATTAGTAAACCATAAAAAGACCTCTCATAAGGTACCACCTGTAATGTATCAGGCTATAGACTTATTTTTAGAAATGTTAACAGAAGATAATGCAGTAATGAAATTCATCTCTAAAAATAAAGATTTATCAACTCGTGAATTATTAATAAAGTTGTTTTATCTTTTTCCAACAATCGGATATGGAGATACTCAGTACATAGAGCTGATTAATAAAATAAAGAAGAAAGCTACACCCAAAATATAGGTGCAGCTTTCTTCTTATAATTGCTCAAGTAATTCTAATTCTTTTTCTACAAATAGCATTAGTTCTTTAATTGTTTCACCAGAAAAATCAAAACGAATACCGGCTGCATCATACACTTCTTTTATAGATTGCGAGCTTCCTAGTGATAATGCCTTTTTATAATTTTCTAGCGCTTGCTTGGGATCCTCTTTATATTGTTTATACATTTGTAATGCACCAAGTTGGGCGATCGCATATTCAATATAATAAAATGGTACTTCAAAAATATGGAGTACAGGTAACCAACTCGTTGCTATCCAGTTTTCGTAGCCATCAATATGTATGACGCTAGACTGATAATGTTTTTGAAGTTGTAAGTATTTTTCATTTCTTTCTTCAGAAGTATGACTTGGATTTTCATACAGCCAGTGTTGAAATTGATCGACAATAAGCATAATAGGTAAATATGAAATAACATCTTTAAAGAAGTTAATTTTTGCTTGTTTTAAATCTTTTTTGTCTGTATAGAAGGTATCCCAATAATTAAGCGAGAATAACTCCATTGTCATACTGGCTAGCTCAGCTGTTTCAGCTGGAATTTTTATATACTGTCGTAATTTTAATGGTTTTATGAGTTCGTTATGAATACTATGACCCATTTCATGTATAAAAGTGACAATATCATCTTGTGTATAATTTAAGTTCATAAAAATATAAGATAATTGTGAAGCTGGTAAGTACTCACAAAAGCCACCAGCTGCTTTTCCTTTGCGGCTTGTTAAATCAAGACAATTGTGTTTATACATTCGGTTTAAAAGTGCTGAAAATTCAACATCTAGTTTATTAAAGATATGAGTGCTCTTTTCAATTAAATCATTTTCATTTGCAATAGGTTTAAGTACTTTTTGATCTGGAGTTACAGCTGATACATCCCACGGGCAAAGCGTATCCAATTGCAGTTTATCTTTTTTCTCTAGCAATATTTTATCTTTAAGAGGCACAACATACTTACGTATGGATTCAGCTAGTTCATAGCAATCTTTCGCTGAATAATCAAAACGCTCGTATTTTTTGAACATATAATCGCGATAATTCTCTAGTTGAATATTTTTTGCTTTTTGATGGCGAATTTCAATTAATTGATTTAATATGTTTTGGAGTTCTTTTTCAACAGATAAAAATTGTTCAGAAATAATGGTTTTTGCCTTTTTACGGGTGTCACGATTCGAATCTTGTAAATAGGATTGTAATTCTGTTATCGTTTTTTCTTCTCCGTCCCAAATTCCACTTAATCCTCCAGTAATTTCAAAGTACTCTGTGACTAATTTGTCTTCCTGTATTTCTAATTCGATATTTTCCTCACAAAATAACTTTTGAGCATTTTTTATTTTTGTATCTAATAAACCATATACGTTAGAATCTAATTCCATTCGAAAAGGTGACTCTAAATATTTATTATCCAATAAATTTTGGTACCGCTTTAAAAGTGGCTTTACAAATTGTTGATCATGTTCAAAAGTATCCTTTATTTCTTCATCATCCGTATTACATTGAAAGGCGATGTAATGTGATCTTAATTGTTCTTCGATGTCCCAAATTACTTTTGACTGCTCTTTTAACCAATTTTCAAGGTCTAGTTTTGAAGAAATCATTTTATTTAATAAAGTCGAAAGAGTTTTTTCCAATTGTAGTACATTACTAATATCAATCGTATTTACACGTTGCATTATATATCCCTCACTTTTTATTTATTCATAGAGATATTCTATTTATTAATTGTAATTCCCTTGTTAAGTGGGGTAAATGTGAAATAATGTTAAATTTAAATAATTAAAGAAGGTATTTATATGTCAAAGTAAAAAGTTTATCGTAAATGAAAATATATGGAGGGGTGCTGCATGAGAAAGGGAAAGAAGTTACTTGTATTTTTATTTCCACTTGTTTTATCCCGCATTAACGGGCAGTAAGATCCCCACCTCAAAATTCAGCGAAAGAAGTTAGGTGGGGGGATCAACTGCCCGTAAAAGCCCGATTGGTTCAACTAATAATCATTGGGGATGAACAAAACCCCCAATGATTAAAGTTTCACTTTATTATGTGCCTGTGAGAATGAGATTGAAGATGCTAAAAGTGAAGAGTCTATAGTGATGGATATTGCTACAGCCGCGGTAAAGGAGGAATCTTTTTTTAGTGCTGCTATAAGAGATGAAAAAGAAAGAATATTAGATTTAGAGATTGCTGATAGCGAAGATAGTAACGAAATAAAAAATGATATTAATAAAAGATTGGTGATACAAGGTGTAACGTCTTATAAAATCAATATAACTCAAAGAAATAGAGAAGTTGTAAAGGCAGAGAGTAGATGGAATCAAGTTTTTGGACATATATTTGATGACGTATTCAGAAAAAATGGATATGAAGGGTTTGGTATTCAGCAAATAAATTATAAAAAGAATCAACCTGTTACCATTGATATAAAAACTAAGCTTAGCGATGATGAAGTAGGGGCGAGAGAACTTGGACAGAAAATAGAAAAAGAAGTTGAAGGGGTACTTAAAACAGAAGCAGTAAAGAAATGGATTGAAAATGATTCATATGCTATTGGGATTTACGATATAGATGATCGGAAAATTAACTAATTGAGGAATGAATGCTATATGAATAGAGAACCGATGTAATTAAATATAGAATTGCTGGAGGAGGTGTAATATGTATAAGTATTTACATATTTTAAATGACATAGAAAATATGATTCAAAATGGAGAAATAAAAGAAGGGAAGAAATTACCGTCTATACGGTCACTCGTTACGCAATATGAATGTAATAAGGCAACAGTTATACGTGCGCTTCATGAATTAGAAAAGCGTCACATTATATATTCTGTCCCTCAAAGTGGATACTACGTTGTTAAGAAATCTGGGAGTACCATAGAAAATAACGAGATAATTGATTTCGCTTCTTCAGCACCAGATCCAGATGTTTTCCCATATTTAGATTTTCAGCATTGCATTAATAAGGCTATTGATATTTATAAAAATGATTTGTTCGTATACGGAACACCGAAAGGGTTACCATCTTTAATTCCAGTCATTCAAAAACAGTTGGCAAATTATCAAGTGTTCACGAAAGAAGACAATATTTTTATAACGTCAGGTGTGCAGCAGGCGCTTGCTATATTAACTTCTATACCATTTCCGAATGGAAATGAAACTGTATTAATTGAACAGCCAACATATCATCTATATATTGATTATCTAGAAATAAATAAAGTTCCTGTAATCGGTATTAAACGTACGAATGAAGGTATCGATTTGAATGAATTGGAGCAAATATTTCAAACTGGAAAAATAAAATTCTTTTATACGATACCGAGATATCATCATCCGCTTGGAACTTCTTATTCTAAAGATGAGAAAGAAAAAATCGCACTATTGGCTAAGAAATACAATGTATTTATAGTGGAAGATGATTATTTAGCAGATTTAGAAACTGATTCAAAAGCAGATCCGTTATATAGCTTGGATAATTGTAGTCATGTCATATATTTGAAAAGTTATTCGAAGATTATTTTTCCTGGTTTACGGGTTGGAGTTGCAGTCATCCCACCATCCATTGCAAATGCTTTCTATACATACAAAAAGATACTAGATATTGATAGTCCGATGATTTCTCAAGCGGCTTTAGAAATTTATATAAAGAGCGGTATGTTTGAACGTCATAAAAGTAAAATTAATTCTTCCTACTACAATAGATCAATAAAACTAGCAGAAACATTAGAAAAAGTGCAAAATGAAGATCAATCATTATTTACATATAATAGACAAAACACATTTGGAATACACACTTGTTTAGAAATGCAGAAAAACACAGTTACAGAAACACTTATACAAAAATTAGGTGACATGCAAATAAGTGTCGATACTATTGATAAGAATTATATGAGGAATTTTCCTAAAGAAAAACTGTTAAAGTTAAATGTTTCGAATGTAAAAGAAGATAAGATTGAAGAAGGTATTCGTAAAGTAATTGAGGAAATCAACCAATCAAGACACTTGAATTTTCAGTTTAGAAAAGAATAATTTGAATTAGGAGGTTTGTTGTGAGGCGCCAAATAATTCTCTTGTTTGTGTGTGCCGCTATAATAATTGGAGCTATAGTTGTGACTAAATATTATAAAAAAGATGACCAATGCATCGTGGTTGGTAAGTATTCAAGAGGTATTATCGTAGATCAAAATAACGAACCTATATCTAATGTGAAAATATATGAAGATTCAATTGAAGAAAGTAAGGAACGCAGTATTTCAAATGCACAAGGTGAATTTGAAATACTAGATGGGGTTTGTGGTGAGATTGTTTTACAATTAGTTACTCCAGATGGAGAAATCTATACGAGAAAATATGATAGTAAGTATATACCACAAGTAATAGAACTGAGTTATAAAAAGTAAGGGGAATTACATGTAACCATTACAAGGAACTGAGTTTAATTAATATTTTTTAGAGCACTCAATAGCTGAGTGCTCTTTTTATTTATAACATAAGTGTTTAAAATGGAAATAAACTACCAATTAATGATACTCTTAAAGTATAGCTTTTATTTTGAATAGGAGGGCGATGGAGTCTATGGCGGTACGTATAGTCGATGATTTACAGCAATTATCATTGTTACTTATGTTTTTAAGTACACTCATATTTTACAGATACTTAAAGAAGGTTAAACGAGAGAGAAAACTGACTGGCTTTGAATGGACAATGTATTTTGTCACTCAATTTGCGACATTAATTTGGGCAATTACTTATTTTATTAAACACTTAGCTGAATCATAAATACTAATCAATCTAGTTTACTGTTATCTATTTGGGGTATAAATATAGTCCGTATCTAAATCAATGACAACATTGCTAGTGAAGTCTTCTTGTAGTAACTTTGGATTTTTTTTGTAATAATATCGTACACAAAATAAGCGTAGCAGATCCTCATTAGATATCTCTTCATTTCTTACATTTAAATACATCGTTATTAATTCGTTAATAGAACAGTTACGGCCAATAACATACTCGTTTATTCTATATCCATCAAATTCAATTATCATGTTATCACTGTTGGGTGCTAGCCAACGTTATAGCTTTAATTTTGGATGAATCTATTATACATTGTTTGAAATTTAGTGAGAATATATTTTTATAAAGTGAGAGGATATGAATGGAACAGTATAAGTTAGTTTTAGAAGGTGCGAAACAACTTAAGTGGGAACCGGGTAAAATTAGATCCGTACAGGACGATGAAATTATTGTTAAAACAATTGCAGGAGCTATAAGCATTGGGGCCGAGTTACCACAGTATAATGGATCCGATGTTACGGATACGAATCCTTTTTATCCAAGAAAAACTGGATATGAAAGTTATGGTGAAGTGATTGAAGTTGGTAATAAAGTAACACATGTAAACGTAGGCGATAAAGTAGTTTTTTTTATGGACATGAAACAATAGGGATAGTTAAGGGGCATAAAGTAATTCGAGTGCCTAGTTCTATACAACCTAAAGTTGCTTTATTATCTATTCTTTCGTGTGATGCCGCTAAAGGAGTATTGAAACTAAACCCGCAACAGGATGAAAAAGTACTTATAACTGGAATGGGAGTTATTGGTTTACTCGCTTGTTATTTCTTAAAATACTATGTAGGCGTTGAGCACGTGGATGTTGTTGAGCCTAATAAAAATAGAAGAGATTTTGCAAAGAATTTTGGTGCGAAAAACATATATGATTCAGAAGAAAAAATAATAGAAACATATAATTATGGTTTCGAATGTTCTGCTACAAATAGTGGATTTCATGCATTGCAAAAAGCTCTTAAAACTAATGGACAAATATGTATACTTTCTGATGGTAATAATGAGATTATTGCATCAGACGGGATAAGCTCGTTTATACATGTCGAAGATGCTGCAAGAGCTACTATGCTAGTTCTTAATTGGCCTTCAGGAATCATAAATATTGTAGATGATTATCCAGCAACTAGTAAAGAATGGTTACCGATATATGCAGCAGCGATAGGGGCACCTAAGCCTAAAGTTCAAGATGGGAAAAATAGTTGGGAAAGAGGAGCTTCAAATAATAAGGCACGTAAAGAGTATGGATGGACACCTGTATTTCCATCATGGTCTGAAGGGTTTAACAATTTGATAGGGAAGTAAAATACACTTTTAATAGGAATGATAGTAATATCCACCATTAAAGGATTGGGTTATTATGAATATAATTTGGGAAAGTATTATATTAACTCTTACAGGAATAATTGTTTTGAAAATGACAGGTAGTACATCTGTCAGCCAAATGACAAGAGCTGAAATAATTATAGTTGTTTCAATTGGCCGTATTATTGTAGAACCTGTATTAAGTAGAAAAGTAGTCCCATCTCTATTTGCAGCTATCATATTTGCAAGCATACTACTTACCATTCATTTCTTTGAATTGAAATCAAGGAAGGTGGAACAATTCCTAAATGGAAGTAGCATTATAATTGTTGAAAACGGAGAGATTGTAAAAGAGAATTTGATGCAGGCAAAAATGTCAGAACAACAACTTTATATGCAATTAAGAGAAAAAGGGATTCATGATGTGAAGAGTTTACAGCAAGTTACAGCGGAACCGAATGGGCGTATTGGCTATCAATTAATAAAAGAAGCACAACCAATAACTTTAGAAATGTTAGAAAAAATATTAGATCAGTACAATATAAAAAGATGATTTCTCATGAGAAACAGCCAATACTACAATAAAAATATTGGCTGTTTTTTTATTTTCTATAAACGTAAGGGTTAATAAAATAGGGTAGATTTTTAACCAATCTTTATATTAGATATAGGCTTATTATTATGCTATATTCAATGGAGCTACGATGACTAAGGTAAGTGGTATGAATAGAAGAAAAAACTTTATAGCAAATACAAAAATGCTTTTAATTTGATACTAAAAATGGATTGAAAATAAGGAGATAGATACATAATGGAATTTTGGGAATCAAGTTTTATTGAAAAACAAACGATGTGGGGATTTGAACCTACAGAATCTGCAATTTTGACAAAAGATTTTTTTCTTGAAAAGAACGTTAAGGATATATTAGTTCCGGGTATTGGTTATGGAAGAAATGCAAAGGTTTTTATCGATAATGGTATAAATGTAACAGGTATTGAAATTTCAAAAACAGCCATTGATTTAGCAATGCAAAATGGCCTAGAAGATATTAGTATCTATCATGGTTCGGTAAATGAGATGCCTTTTAATAACAAATCGTATGATGGTATATACAGTCATGCACTTCTACATTTGTTGAATAAGCAAGAGAGAGAGCAATTTATTAAAGGTTGTTATAATCAGCTAAAATCAGGTGGATATATGGTTTTCACAACTGTTTCTCAAAAAGCCCCAATGTTTGGGAAGGGGAAACAGTTGGATAAAGACTATTTCGAAATAATGGAAGGCGTAAAAATGTTCTTCTATAATTCTGAATCTATAAAACGAGATTTTAATAAATATGGACTAGTACAAGTTTCCGAAATTGATGAATCAAATAAGAACATGGAGAATAAACCTTCAATAAATTTCTTAATGATAAAATGCCAGAAAGAACTATAAATAAAAGTTTTTAAATATTTCTAAAGATATTTATATATTGATTATGCACAAATATAAAGGACAAGCATATAGTATAAATACCTCTTAACTTTAAGTAACCTTAACTTTCGTTAATAGGGTATCTCAAAATCCCCGAAAAGAGCACTTGCGGAAACAAGTGCTCTTTTATTTGGAATTTTAAACCATAAATATTGCATAAAATGTTAAACTTGAAAAGAGTACTTTTTTTATTTAAAACTGTAGTATATGAATGGAGTGTTATTGAATGCAAACAAGAAAAGCATATCTATATGTATTTGACACGATGTCTGATTGGGAATACGGACATTTAATTGCTGAACTTAATACAGGAAGATATTTCAAAAAAGATGTAGCGCCTTTTAAAGTAGTAACAGTTGGAATAAATAAAGAAACGATTATTTCAATGGGGGGCTTGAATATAAAGCCGGATATTTCCCTAGATGAATGTATCCTTGAGAGTAACGATCTATTAATTTTACCTGGAGGGAATACTTGGAGTGAAGAAATACATAAACCTATTTTGAAAAAAGTTGGTGAAGCCTTAAGGCTTGGTACAATTGTGGCTGCCATTTGCGGTGCAACTATAGGTCTTGCAAATTACGGTTACTTGGATTCTATAAATCACACAAGTAATAATTTAGATTATATGAAAATGGTTTGTCCTACTTATAAAGGAGAAAATTTTTATGAAGTAGGACCTGTAGCATCCAGTGAAAATCTTATTACTGCATCGGGTGTAGCACCTCTAGAATTTGCCATGGAAGTATTAAGGAAATTAGATGTATTTGCGCCGGATACACTTCATTCATGGTATAAATTGAATGAGACTCATGAAGTGGAATATTTCTTCCAGTTAATGAATTCAATTAATAGCTGAGTAGTATTTCGAATGAAAATTATATTTTAGATGATGCGAAAACTAATAACAAAATAAAAGGTAAGGGTATTCCTATGAATATATGAGGAAATATTCTTACTTTTTATAGTGTTATTTCTGAACGACAAACGTAATGGCATTTGTTTTTAATTGAACGTGTCTTTCATTACGAACTATATTATAAGCTAATTCCTTTATTTCAACTTTTAGTTTTTTCCATTCTTTATAAATGCTTTTTAAAGCACTTATCATTTCTTCGGTTGAAAGATTAATTTCAATTAAAGCTTCTAATTCTTCATTCGTTATTGAATCAATTTCTTGTATGTTAGAGTTAATAATTAAACAATTAATACCGCCGTTTTTTGTACCTCTTTTCATAGATTGGAGTACATTTTTAAAATCTTCTTCTGATTTGACATGTTCCAAACTTGATACTGCAACGATATAGTCATAAGTATTAGATCTAATATGATAGTTTTCAATTGCTGTTTGTTCTGTTTTTATAACCTCGAATACGTCATGTTCTTTGCTATAAATTTGTAGCTTTGTTAAAGCGGAATCAAGTAAATCAACACATGTAACAGTTCCGCTAGCATTTTTAATCTTTTGTGCAATTGGAATGCTATTTCTACCGACGCCAGAGCCAAGATCAAGCACTTGTAATTTGTTTTTCTCTTCAAAGTAGTCCATTAAATCCATAACTGTTTTAACCGGCTTGTGAAGCCAAGATCCAGTTTCAAATAGTTTATATTGTTCATAGCAAAGATCGTGATATTCCTTTTCTTCTTGTCTTATGTAATCGATACGGTTCATATTGTGTCAGTTCCAATATTTTCATTACAAAATGAATAGGTGGGGCAGCCTTTAACATTTGTTTGAATTCGAAAAATACCACCAGCATGTGGATACTGTTTTAATTCGTCATCCGTCATTCTTGTTCTGGCTGTTGTAACATATAAATCAGTTAAGTTAGGCCCACCAAACGTACGTGATGTTACATATAACGCAGGAATTGGAATACTTAATATTTGTTCTCCAGTAGAGGGATTCCATCTAGTTATTTTTGAACCTCCCCAATGTGCAATCCATAAACAACCTTCTTCGTCAATTGTCATACCATCAGGTAGACCGTCATTTTCAGAGAAAATGATTACATCACTTGGATTATGAATTTCTCCAGTACGTATATTATATTGATAGCGAACCACTTTTTTAGTAGGTGTATCTATAAAGTAAAGGTATGTATGATCAGGTGACCAAGCCATTCCGTTTGAAGTATTTACATGTGAAATTTTTTTCTCTACACTCAAATTATTATGTAAACAATATAAGGAACCTGCAGCATTAATACCGTATGTATCTGTAGTACCTGCCCAGAAACGACCAGCGGGATCACATTTTCCATCGTTAAAACGATTTTCTATTAAATGTTGTTCGGGGTCAAAAATATGTGTCAGTTTTTCTGTATTTACATTAATAGAATAAAAGCCGTTTTCCATAGCTAAGAGTAGTACATCCTCTAAATATGGAACAACACAGCCAATTTGTTGATTGAGAGCAATTACTCGGTTCGTATTAGCGGTAGGATTGTATATGCATAATTTTCTCTCCATAATATCAACCCAATATAAAAGTTGCTTTTTTTCATTCCAACATGGTCCTTCAGCTAAACTTGCTTTAGCATCTAAAACTAATTCTATATTACTGAACAAGATGTTCACCTCGCGTTATAAGATATTAATATAATTCGATAAGAATAGAGGTAAACCTTTTAGTCAAAGGATATTAAAATTTATAATGTAGAAAAATGACCTTCTCACAAGTGATTAAAAAAGTGTATAAACAAGGAGAGGAAACTGCATATGATGTTTTATGAAATTGTTTGCTTTTCTTGTAAGAATATATTTCGTGTTTACGAAGGTAGTGAAAAATATAAGCGATTTAAAGAGAAACCAAAAGGGGCATATTGTTGTGATGAGTGTAGCCACAAAATTCAATTAGAAGCGATAAAGAATTTTTTTAGATAATTTTACGATTTCGATTCGGAAAAGTTTGACAATAAAAGTGTTATAAATTATCATATTAAAAAACTAATATTTAAGGCATAGAAGAGAAGAGTAGTTAAGAAAGAATACGTACAGAGAGCTCTGGTAGCTGAGAAAGAGCGGTATACATCTTAACGAAAAAAGACTTGGAGCTGCGCAAGGAACTAATTTATTTAGGGATGGTGCGACGGGTTCTCCCGTTATAGAGATAGGGTATAAGCATATTTTGCCGTACCTGAAGAGGTTAATATGGTGACATATTAACAAACTGAGGTGGTACCGCGAAGCTAACAACTCTCGTCCTCAAGATGAATAATCTTGGGGGTGAGAGTTTTTTTGTTGCATAAAACTGGAAATTAGAAAACAAAAAAATAATTGAGGTGAGTAATATATGCATTGGGCGTATGAAGTAGCACATGAATTAATTAGGAAACATCCAAATAAAGAAACGTTTGTTTGTGCATCTGGAATTAGTCCGTCAGGTTCTGTTCATATTGGGAACTTTCGTGAAATCGTAACGACTTATTTCGTAGTAAGAGCACTTCAAGATTTAGGGAAAAAGACTCGTTTTATATTTTCGTGGGATGATTATGATAGGTTTAGAAAAGTTCCAAAAAATATTGATCCATCTTTTGCAAAGTATATTGGTATGCCATACTGTGATATTCCAGATCCGTATGGATGTCATAACTCGTATGCGGAGCATTTTGAAAAAGAGTTTGAAAAATCGCTTCAAGCATTTGGAATTGGAGTGGAATTTATTTATCAACATGATGAATATAGAAGCGGAAGGTATAACGAAAATATATTAGAGGCTTTGTATAATCGAAAAGATATATATGATATTTTAATGGATTTTAAAACTGGAGAGTGTAGTGAAGAAGAGCGAGAGAGCTTTTATCCAGCTACATTATATTGTGAGAGGTGCGGGAAAGATACAACAACTATTACACATTTTGATGAAGTATTAAAAACAATCCGGTATGAATGTGAATGCGGAAATGAAAAAGAGTTATCCGTATTAAATACAAATAAAATGAAACTAAATTGGAAAATCGATTGGCCGATGAGATGGATGATAGAGGAGGTTGTTTTTGAGCCGGGTGGCAGAGACCATTCATCAGAAACGGGTAGTTATAATGTATCAAAAGAAATTGCAAGGAAAATATTCAATCGTGAAGCTCCTCATTATGTTGCTTATGATTTTATTGGAATTAAAGGCAATCATGAAAAAATGTCTAGTTCTTCAGGAAATAGTATTACACCTAGTGAGTTGTTAAAAGTGTATTTACCAGAAGTAATTCTGTTTATGTTTGCAAAATATAGACCAAACGCAGCTTTTCATATCGGTCTTGATGAAGATGTGATTCGCAATTATACAGAATATGAGCGATTGAAAGATAGTTATGAAAATAAAACGCTCAAAAATGAAGATTTACTTGATGCAATTAAACTTTCTAGAGTTACTATCGGGTTTAAAGAATATCCGAAATTTAATCAAGTAGCAGGAACGTTACCATTATTAAATTTTGATTCAACTATTTTACAGGGGATATTAAAGAAAATAGATAGGAGCTATGCATTAGATGAAATGAGAGCGGTGAGTAATCGCACAGAGTATTGGATAAGAAATTTTCAATCTGAAAAATTAATTGCGGTAAATCAAGAGAGAAATACAGAGTTTTACAACACATTGGATGAAAGACAGAAAGAATGGTTAGTAGAAGTTTGCGATATACTTCGTTCTAACAAAGATTACTCTCACTTAATGGAGCAATTATATGCGATTTGTCATCATGAAAATAAAAAAATAATGAAAGAAAATCAAAAACAATTATTCACTATTATATATAAGCTCATTATGAATCAATCAAATGGTCCTCGTATACCATTATTAATACATGTAGTAGGCATAGAAAATTTCATCACACTATTAGATTTCTAAAACACAGTTAAAAGCAACGCAAGTACCAAAATTTCTAAGTACTTGCGTTGCAAATTTTACTATCGTGAATACATTTTCGGACATTCATCACCACTTGGTTCATAAAAACAATGGCTTTTAAACTGTCCTACAAATGGCTGATTATACCATTCAGGCGGACAAGCTCCAACTGGACGGAAATACCAAAGAGCCCATCGTGCAGGCCAGCGCCATTGACCTTGTAAAACTTTTCGTGCGATTTCTTTTTCTGATTCACGAGCGCGTTGATAAAAATATCCATATTGTACTGCTTCAAATCCGCCGGGGCTTTGATATACAGCGTCTCGTACGGTACGGAGTTGTTTAAAATCTAAGCAATCACAAAATACACGGTTTACTACAACGCATCCAACTAACTCCTCACCTTGGCGACCTTCGCTTTCAGCTTCAGCACGAATTAATCGAGCTAGTAAATCAACATCACTTTCGTTGTATGGAATAAGGGGCATAGTGATACCACCTTTCTGTTATAGTAAAGAGTGTATGTTATAAAACAATCTGCGTGCTTTTTTACATGAAAATAACATTTAATTTTAAGAGGAGCTTGTATAAAAAAAGCTAATTAGTAATAGTAGATAATTATAAAAGGGAGAGGTATTATGTATCGAATTCATAAAGACCATATCATTTACTCAATGTCACCAGAAAATAAGCCGTGTATGGAAGTAGAAATTGGGAGCAGTCTTGTATTTGAAACATATGATTGCTTTGAAAATCAAATCGATTCTGAAGATGTTGTGTTACAAGAATTAGATTGGAACCGAATTAATCCAGCGACTGGACCTGTATATGTTAAAGGAGCAGAACCTGGCGATATATTAGTCGTAACGATTGAAAAAATTGAAATTGTAGAGCAGGGCGTTTTAACTACAGGTGCAAACCTTGGTGTAATGGGTGATGAGTTAAATGAAAATACAGTGAAAATTGTCCCAATACATAATGAATATGTTTTGTTTTCAAGTGAACTACAAATCCCGATTAATCCAATGATTGGGGTAATTGGTACTGCACCGAAAGAAGAGAGCATTTCATGTGGCACACCGCATGATCACGGCGGGAATATGGACTGTAAAGAAATTAAAGAAGGAACAACACTACTACTACCAGTTAATGTCCCAGGAGCACTATTAGCATTAGGTGATTTACACGCAGCAATGGGTGATGGTGAAATTGGTGTTAGTGGTGTAGAGGTTGCTGGTGAGGTAACGGTAACAGTTCAAACGATAAAAGGAAAACAATGGCCATTACCAATGGCTATTCAAAAAGAAAAAATGATGACGATTGCTTCAGAGAAATTGTTAGATGATGCAGCAAATCGTGCTGTACGTAATATGGTGACATTTTTACATGAAGAATTAGCAATGTCTAAAGCTGATGCAACGCTTTTATTATCGGCAGCAGGTAATTTAAAAGTTTGCCAAGTTGTGGATCCGCTGAAAACAGCGCGTATGGAACTAGGAATGGATTATGTGGAGAAACTAGGATTTACTTTTAGTAAATTTCATATTAAATAGATAAGGGACGAAAAAGGATACTTTCGTATAAAAGCATCCTTTTTTTAATTTACTGATTTTGTGAAAAGAGGTAGTATTTATTTTATATAAGTATATTTGAGATTGTGGATTAAAAAGGAGTTCAATAATGGTCAAAATTATGATTGTAGAAGACGATATGAAAATTGCAGAACTATTATCGACACATGTTGCGAAATATGGTTATCAAGGAGTTATTGTATCGGACTTTCAAAATGTATTAAACATTTTTTTAGAAGAACAACCAGAGTTAGTTTTATTAGATATTAATTTACCGAGTTTTGATGGGTACTTTTGGTGTCGTCAAATTCGCGGAGTTTCAACATGTCCGATACTATTCATTTCGGCCCGTGAAGGCACGATGGATCAAGTTATGGCGTTAGAAAACGGTGGCGATGATTTTATTCCGAAGCCTTTTCATTATGAAGTTGTAGTGGCGAAAATTCGTAGTCATTTAAGACGTGCATATGGAGATTATGCACCGAAACTAGAAGAGCGAATGATTGAGCAACAAGGCCTTTGTTTATATCCTGAAAGGCTTGTATTGAAACTTAGAAACGACGAAATTGATATAACGAGAAACGAAGCTATTTTATTAGAGACATTAATGAAAAATTATCCGCGTGTTGTGAGTAGAGAAGTGTTACTTAATAAATTATGGGATAGTGAATCTTATGTTGATGATAATACATTAAGTGTAAATACAACACGTGTGCGTAAAAAGTTACAAACGTTACATATAGAAGGTGCGATTGAAACGATTCGTAGTGTTGGATATAGATTGCACATTACTTGGGATAATGGTATAGAAAAATGATAAGGTTGTTTATACGTGATCATATACCAGTTATTTGCTTTACCATAATTCAACTACTAGCTATATTTCTCGTATATTGGTTTGATGGGCATAATCATATTACAACGGCGTTATACGCAATGTTTCTAGGTGTTTTCTTTATGGGAAGTTATTTAGTGTTTCGTTATTTTACACATCGTTCTTTTTATGAGCGCCTAGCAAACCCGATGCAATCTTTAGATGAATCTGTTCAAAAATCTGATTTTGCAGCTGTATCGGCTGCTCTTCAAGAACTACTTGAGGTGCAATATCGACATTATCAAAATCAGCTGCAAATACAAGAGAGAAAAAATAATGACCATTTAACCTTTATGAATCAGTGGATCCATCAAATGAAAACACCTTTATCTGTAATAGAATTAATTACACAGGATGAAGTAGATTCACGTTTTGAAAGTATAAATGAGGAAACAGACCGATTAAAAAAGGGATTGGAAATGGCTCTATATGTCGCACGATTAGAAGCGTTCACACAAGATTTTTATGTAGAAAGGGTACAACTACATAAAATAGTGAATGATTCGGTACATGAACATAAACGTTTCTTTATACGGAATTTTGTATATCCAGAGCTTGAAATTGATAAGGACATTACTGTAGAAAGTGATGTGAAATGGTTAAAGTTTTTAATCGGACAAATACTATCGAATGCGATTAAGTATTCATCAGGTAGTAGAGAAAAGATTAAAATGAAAGCTTGTAAGGAAGGTAATACCGTTATACTTGAAATTGCTGATAATGGCGTAGGTATACCGAAGCAAGATTTACCAAGAGTATTCAAACCTTTCTTTACAGGAGAAAACGGTAGAGATTTTAAAGAATCAACAGGAATGGGGCTATATCTTGTATATGAAATTACAAAACAATTAGGACATAGTGTGGAAATCCATTCAGAAGTTGGTAAAGGTACGGTAGTGCGATTAATATTTTTTAATGTGTAAAAAGTAATCAAGGCTAAAGAACTTTGGAGATAAGTTTTTTAGCCTTGTTTTGTACCCTTGATAACATTGGAGAATGAAATATTCTATAGATAAGAGAGGCAAAATGAACCCAATAAGAATAAATGTAAGACTACATACATGAACCATTTTTTATAATAAAAATAGAATCTTATAGAAGTTGCGAATGATAGGAGGCTTGAAATGGATATTCGTAAAATGAAATATTTCATAACGGTGGCAGAAGAATTAAACTTTAGTCGTGCAGCAGAGCGTCTTATGATGGCACAACCGCCTTTAAGTCAAGAAATTCGAAAATTGGAAGAAGAATTAGGAGTTCAACTTTTTCACCGGACAAAAAGGATGGTTGAGCTTACCGAGGCGGGGAAAGTCTTTTTAGAAGGTGCTAGGCAAACATTACTTCAAGTAGATAGAACGATTAAAGAAACACAGCTTGCAGATGAAGGGAAAATCGGGCATTTAATCATCGGTTTTGTCGATTCTACAGAAACAGTTATGGGCATATTAAAAACATTTCGAGAACGTTTTCCAAAAATTCAGCTCATATTACGTGAGATGACAACAGACCAACAAATAAAAGCGCTTTACGAAAAACAAATTCATATTGGATTTATTCGTTCGGAGCAAAATAATGAAATATTATCTTCTGAAGTTTGTTCTGAAGAGTGTTTAAAGTTGGTTTTGCATGAAAATCACCCTTTCGTTTCGTTACCTAATATTTCAATCAAATCATTAGTGGAGGAACCATTCATTTTATTTCCTCGTCATTTCGGTACAAATTTTTATGATTTAATTATTAGTTACTTTTGGAAATATGGGGTAAGTTTAAATATTGTTCAAGAAGCAGTTCAAATGCAAACGATTGTAAACTTAGTTGCAGCTGGAATGGGGATTTCTGTCGTTCCATCCTCGGTGGAAAGCTATAAAAAATCAGGAGTGATGTATAAAGATATTCTAGAAAATACACCGGAAATAAATTTATATGCTGGATGGAGGAAGGATGAAAAGTCTGTCGTGTTAAAGAACTTTTTAACAGTTGTTAGAGAGGTTTATATGACTTCCCACAGCCCATCTTTATAGGATGGGCTGTGGGAAGTTGGCAAGGGGTGTTTATTTATAGATAAAACTTACTCATGATTCAACCTGTTTTACTAGTATCATACTCAGCGAAACCTTTTAATACACTGTCAATCTGATCCATAATTTCAGGTTGCAATTTAACACTAGAAGCAATTACATTTTCTCTTATTTGTTCCGGATTTGAAGCACCAATAATTGCAGAAGAAACAGCTGGATTTTGTAATACCCAAGCAACTGCGAGTTGAGATAAGGTAAGGTTAATTTCTTGTGCGATAGGTTTAATTTCCTGGATAGCGGTAAGCACATCATCACTCATCCAACGTTGCACGAGTTTGTCAAAAAACGGTTTTCCAGCATCGGAGTTAGCACGCGATTGATTCGGTAATGGTTTACCAGGTTGATATTTTCCTGTAAGAATACCTTGTGCAAGTGGCGACCATACGATTTGGCCAAGTCCCTCACGTTGACATGTTGGAATCACATCAGTTTCAATAACTCGCCATAACATCGAATATTGAGGTTGGCTAGCGATAAATGGAATGTTCAATTCGCGTGCAAGTGCTGCACCACGGGTAATTTGTTCTGATGTCCATTCGCTTACGCCTAAATAGAGAACCTTACCTTGTCTTACAAGATCTGAGAAAGCTAACATTGTTTCCTCAAGAGGAGTTGTTATATCAAATCTATGTGCATAATAAATATCGATATAGTCTGTCTGTAATCGTTTTAACGATGCATTACAATTTTCTATAATATGTTTTCTTGATAATCCACGATCATTTTTTCCAGGACCGGTCGGATGGCATACTTTTGTACATAGTTCTATACTTTCTCGGCGTATACCTTGCAAAGATCGGCCAAGTACTTCCTCAGCTATCGTGTCCGAATAAACATCAGCAGTATCGAACGTTGTAATTCCAACATCTAGTGCGGCTTTTACACAATCATTTGCAGTATTTTCGTTTACTTTTCCACCATGGTTTATCCAGTTCCCGTATGCGATTTTACTTACTGTTAATCCACTGTTTCCTAGTTTACTAAATTCCATTGTAGAACCACCCCTTAAAAATGATACCTTTATTATAAGAACTGAAATTTAGTATGTATAATATATGATTTATGATGAATTTATATAAAATTTATATAAGAGGGAATGCTTACAATTTTATTGCTAGGGAAAGCTAAAGCAAGTAGTACAACAAATGTGGTTGATACTTGTTCGATATGAAGTGAAGAAATAATGAATAGACCTTAAAAGAAAGCAATCTTTTTTAGCAGCACAAATAATTGCATTTACTCATACAGTACTATTATGGTACAATATGGTTACTAATGAGGGAAAGGAATGATGGGTGGACGATGATTAACTAATCTTATTTTTAAATGTTGAAATTCAATAAATTTCAATTTCTAAAAAATAGGATTAGTCTGCCCGATTTCCATACAACGGTATTGCTATTTATGTTGCGTAATAGCTTATTTGGGTGTAAATATTTTAACGACTAATCCTGCCAAATTTATTTGGGAGGATTTTTTTATTCTCCCTTAATGAAAGGGATCGGTATTATGAAAGAACTATTAAAATTAAATGATGTTTATGTTGAAATAAAAGAAAATATGTTGTTAGAGAAAATGAATGTGACAGTAAAACAAGGGGATGTTATCGGATTAATTGGTAAAAACGGTGCTGGTAAATCAACGTTACTTCAATTAATAAATGGAAAGATTGAGCCTTCAAAAGGGATTGTTGAATGGCAGCAAATGAATATGACAACCGCATATGTTGAGCAAGAAATAGAATCTTTTATTAGTAACGATGTAATTGCAAAAGAAGCAGAACTGCTTGCGAAATGGGGCGTGCCAACGAACGATTTTCATACTTTAAGTGGTGGTGAAAAGTTAAAAATTCGATTAGCAAAAGGATTTGCTAAAAATCCTAATGTCTTAATATTAGACGAACCGACAAATCATTTAGATGAAATGAGTACGGAATTTCTCATTAAACAAATAAAAAATATGAAAGGTACAGTTATCGTTGTATCGCATGATCGATATTTTTTAGATGTTGTTGCAACAAAAATATGGTCAATTGAGGACAAAAAATTAATTGACCATAGTGGTAATTATACAAGCTACATGAAAGCACGTGAGCAAAGAAGGAAGTCGCAGCAGCGAGAATATGAAAAGCAGCAAAAAAAGATAGAACAAGTAGAAACACATATAAAAGAATTAAGTTCATGGTCACAAAAGGCACACGCGCAGTCTACAAAACAAGAAAGTTTTAAAGAGTTTTATCGTGTAAAAGCGAAACGAATGGATGCGCAAGTGAAGTCAAAAAGAAAACGTCTCGAAAAAGAGCTGGAGAAAACGAAAGTAGAACGTGTGAAAGAAGAGTATTCAATTGAGTTCTCTATTCAAGCGAGTAAAAAAGTAGGAAAACGCTTTTTAGAAGTAAAGCAATTAAAAAAAGAATTTAATGGAAAAGCATTATTTGAAAACGTTAATTTTACAATTCAGCACGGTGAGAAAGTTGCAATTGTTGGACCAAACGGTAGCGGGAAAACAACATTACTGAAGATGATTATGGGAGCGGAAACTGCTGAAGGAGAAATATGGATTTCACCATCTGCAAACATCGGTTATTTAACACAAGAGGTTTTTGATTTGCCACTGGACAAAACGCCAGAAGATTTATTTTTTAAAGAGACATTTGAAGAAAGAGGAAAAGTCCAAAATTTAATGAAACATTTAGGGTTCCAAGCTTCTCAATGGAAAGAGCCGATTGAGCATATGAGTATGGGAGAAAGAGTAAAATGTAAGCTAATGGCTTATATTTTAGATGAAAAAGATGTACTCATTTTAGATGAACCGACGAATCACTTGGATCTACCTTCACGTGAACAACTTGAAAATACATTAGCTGAGTATAACGGAACATTAATAATTGTTTCTCACGATCGATATTTTTTAGAGAAAACAACTAACATAAAACTCGTGTTTTTAAACAATACGATACAAAAGCAGCTAGAAGAACCTACTAAAACAAGAGATAATATTGAAGAGCTACGTTTAACGTTAGAAACAGAGAGACAAGAAGTATTAGGGAAATTAAGCTTTTTAACTTCTAACGACAAAGAATATAAAGAACTTGATGAACGATTTATAGAACTTACGAAGCAGATAAAGGCGTTATAACGTAAGTAAGGGGAATTAACATGGGAGAAGAGAGTTCAACTAAGTTATTTAGAATAGATTGTGGAGATATATACTTGCAAGGGTTTATGGTCAAAGATGCAGAAAGTATTTATAAAATAGCCAATCAACCGGAAATAGAAAAGTTTTTACCAGACTGGAAATCGACGAAAGAACAAAGGGTGGATTGGATTGCAAATTATGAAATACCAGCAAACAAAGCATTTCTTGAGGCAGTGAAAACTACGAATAACATAGATAATCATATGTTAAAGCTAGGAATATTTAAGGAAGCTACAAATGAATGCATTGGATGGTGCTGCACAGGCATGAAAGAAGAACTCCCTTCACCAAACAGAGAGATAATGTATGCTATCTCAAATAAACATCAAAATCATGGCTATGCTACAAAAGCGACTAAAGGCTTAATTGACTATTTGTTTAAAGAAACAAATTTAATTGTCCTTAACGCAATTACTTTAATTAACAATGTACCATCAAATAAAGTTATTAAAAAATGCGGGTTTACTTATTTGAGTGAACACAAGATAGCAAATCAACTATATAATCATTATGTATTGAGTAAATCTGAATGGATAAAAAATATTGTGCAGTAAAAGGAATTAATACGAAATCATAAAAAAGCTTAGAGCTAAAACTCTAAGCTTTTTTATATTCATTTTATCCCGCATAGGTACCTTAATCTTTATCATTCACGAATGTTTACACATTTTAGTAATAAGTAAAAAAGGGGATATTAGCTTAACATTTAGTAAAAGATTTTTTGGGCTAAATACAAATGCAGTCTTATCCAAAACGAGATTTTGGGTCTTTATGAGCTTGCCTATTATTGTATTATCAGTAGTACCTGCCATGATGTCGTTCTTTGTATCAGGAAATATTAAATCAATTTTATTATTTATATGTTGGATAAACACATTCATTTCCGCCTCAGATATTTACAATTCGTTTTTGATTGCAATGAAACCGAAGCACTCATTTTTTTTGCAGAGGTTATTATAAAGTGAAATAGTATTTAATGGGTAACTCAAATATGCTTTAACTACATACAGCAGTTAAAATATAATATTTGAAAGTAAAAAGACCGATAAAAATCGGTCTTTTCATATTAATAAAATTAAGATTAGAAAATAGCATTGTAATTCAAACCAATATGCAAATATTATAAGATAGATATGCTTTGTTTATAGATTGAAAATAGGTTTATTATCAGTTTTTTTAGAAATCTTACAAGCGTGTAAGATAAATGAAAGATGAATCAATATGAGCTGTAAGACAATTCATTTACACTCTATAGTGAGCGGTGGAAATGAAGGGAGAATATAAATGGAAATTTTGCAGGCAAATAGTATTAGTAAAGTATATAGAGGGAAAGTACCTTTTAAAGCATTAGTAGATATTGATTTATCAATTCAAGAAGGTGAATTTGTAGGAATTATGGGCCCGTCAGGTAGTGGGAAAACAACGTTATTAAATATGGTATCTACTATTGATTCTCCATCATCGGGAGAAATATTTATTAATGGTACAAATCCTTTCCAATTATCATCAGAAGAATTAGCGTTATTCCGCAGAAAACAATTAGGATTTGTTTTCCAATCATTTAATCTTCTTAGCACACTTACTGTAAAAGAAAACATCGTATTGCCGATGACTTTAGATGGTGTTTCTGTGCAAGATATGAACAAACGAGTGGAAGAGATTGCACAGAAATTAAACATTACAGATATATTGAGTAAAAGAACGTTTGAAATATCAGGGGGACAAGCTCAAAGAACAGCAATTGCTCGTGCGATCGTTCATAAGCCGCAATTGTTACTTGCAGATGAACCAACAGGGAATTTAGACTCTAAATCTTCAAATGATGTAATGGAGATGCTTGATACTCTAAATAAAGAAGAAAAAGCAACGATGATGTTAGTTACACATGATCCGTATGCAGCGAGCTTTTGCAGCCGAGTAATCTTTATTAAAGATGGTCAACTATATAACGAAATTTATTGTGGTGAAAGTAGGCAAACTTTTTATCAAAAGATTATGGATGTCCTTTCTTTGTTAGGAGGGAAAAGGCATGACTTTTCGTCAGTTCGCATTTAATAATATTTTTCGCAATAAGCGTACATATGCTGCCCATTTTTTAAGTAGTGCATTTTCTATTATGATTTTCTTTACGTATGCTCTTTTATTATTTCATCCTGATTTACAAGGTGAGTTGAAATCGACAAGTGCAACAATAAGTGCATTTGGTACATTAGGATTTTCAGTTTCGCAAGGATTGATTTTTGTATTTTCATTTTTCTTCATTCTATATTCAGTTAGTTCGTTTTTAAAGACGCGTAAGAAAGAATTTGGTATTTTAATGATGCAAGGTATGTCAATGAGACAGCTTAAGAAATTATTATTAATTGAAAATATGTTGATTGGACTTGGTTCAATTTGTATAGGGATTTTCATTGGACTCATATTTTCTAAACTAGTCTTATTGATAAGTGCAAGTGTATTAATGATTAATAATGGTTTACCTTTTTATATACCAGTGCGGGCTGTATTATTAACAATTATTACATTTCTTTTCTTGTTTTTAATTGTTTCATTATTTACATTTAAAATGATAAAAGTAACGGAACTTGTGGAACTTATTCGAGCAGAGGAAAAGCCAAAACCTGAACCGAAATCTTCAGTTTTATTATCGATACTTTCTTTAATTAGTATAGGGTATGGATATTTTTCAGTATTTCGCTTCATACCAAGTACCAATTTTATTACGCTTGGAATAGGTGTGCTTCTAGTAATTATAGGAACGTACTTTTTATATACACAGTGTAGCGTGTATATACTGCACCTTGCTAAAAGGAGAGAATCTTTCTTTTTAAAGAGAACAAATATATTAACATTTTCTGAATTAATTTACCGTATGAAAGATAATGCAACGATGTTTTTTATAGTATCTATAGTTTCAGCAGTTGCATTTACAGCAATTGGTACAACAGCCGCAATTGGAAATAGGGATTTGGTAAGGATGACAAATCCGTATACATTTTTGTATGGAAGTTTTGAAAATGACAAAGTATTGAATAAAAATCTTTCTATTATAAAAAAACACCTTTCTGATGCTAATATTCCGTATCGAATGGCTTCATCTTCATATATATACACAGAAAATGGCGTAAATGTAATGAAGTTAAGTGAATACAACGATCTTGCTAAAGCACTAGGCTATCAACAAGAAACAATTGAAAAAGAAGATGAAATTTTATTAATTCCTGGAGTCGTATCACAAAAACAAGAATTTAAAAATGGCGAGTATAAAAAGAATATAGAAGTCATTCAAGGTGACTGGACAAAGACATTTCATGTGAAAAAAGCTGTAGAAAATTTAGTTTTACCACATGATTCTAGAACTATTTATATCGCTGTTCAAGATCAGGTATATGATGGAATACCTCTTACTAGTGACCCAGTTAATAAAGAAATTCCATATCGTACTTACGGATTTGTTGTAGATGATTGGATAAAAACGAAAGAGATTTCAAATCAATTAAAGAGTATATTCGATAAAAATCTTAGGGACAGAGATTTCTACTTTGAAGCTTTAACATTAAACTTGTTGGAAGCAAAGCAAAAGAATGGTTTATTACTTATGGTAAGTATTTTAGTTGGAATCGTCTTCTTTACATTCGCCGCTAGTTTTATTTATTTCCGATTATATACAGATTTGGATCGCGACCAACAGCAATATAAAATGATTTCGAAAATGGGATTAAGTAAAGGTGAGTTGAAAAAAGTTGTAACGAGGCAGTTATTATTAATGTTCTTTTTACCAATTTTCGTTGCAGTGATTCATACTGTAGTTGCTTATATAGCATTACAGCAATTAGTCGATTTTTCTATCATAAATAGCTCTATCGTTATTTTAATTTCATTTATATGTATACAAGTTTTATATTTCTTTATAACCCGTTGGCGTTACCTGCAAAAGCTTTATAAGGTTATGGAGCAATAGAATTTATTAGCTTGTAAGACTACACTAAAGTATGTGGAAAAATGAACTGTATGATGAAAGGAATCGTGATGAAAAGAATATTAACTATTTTTATGTTAACTATAATACTTTTAATAAGCTTTAGTGCATGTTCTAAAAAGGACAACTCATTTCCTGCAAACGGTGTATTAATTATTGGAGATGAAAATAATATTTCACCAATTATTAATCGTTATCAGGAAATTACGGAAGAAAATGAAGTGTTTTCTGTGAAAAAAGGGGAAGTTGGAAATGGAAATGTCTTAATTTTAAATGAATCTACAGCACAAGCATTGATTAAAGAAAAACTTTTTCGAAAACAAGATAATGGCTCCAATTATATTATAGATACGTTACCGAAATTCCCAAAAGAAGGGTCACTATTATTTACAAGTGAAGACGATAAGACTATGAAAAGTATTAAAATAGGAGGGGAAGAGATTCCTGTTACATACGATAGTGATGCCTGGATAGGTAACAATCGTAAATATTCAACGGAATGGTATATGATTGTAGCAAAAAATAGTGTGTATAAAGAAATAAAGGCAAATGAAATGAAAATGCATCTTCTTCATTTGAAAAAATCTCTAGGTGACGAAAAACCTAAAATGTCGACAGATAATACATTGGTTAATGAAAATGTTAAAGTAAAAAAACTAATTAAAGGTTTGGAAGGAAAAGTATCTTTCCAGTTTGTAACGATTGGAGAAAAATCATAAAAAAAGAGTTCGAGGTTGATAGAAACTTTATCACCCCCGAACTCTTTTTAGTTTGTAGACCAATCAAATATTATGCTTTACATTACTTCATTTAATCGAGTCTCGTTTGTTTCCTCAATCGCATTTGAATTTTGAACTGAATTATTTTGGGCTTCTTTTTCTTTACGAGCCTTTTGTAGCATTTCAAGGATGATCCATAAAGGAACACCTTTATCCTTTAACATCTTCCATAAATCTAATTCATTAAATTTATGCTCAGGCTGTTTCATTTCTTTTTCAGATGAACGAATATCAAACTTGATAGGATCATTTACTTTCTTACTTTCCAGTTTAGTAGAAGAGATAGTATTATGCTCAAGAGTAGATGGAGTTATTTTAGTAGGTTGAGATAATGTATGAATATTTGATCCGATTTGCATGCTTTTTCCTCCTTTTCAAGCAATGAGATTAGTTTTCTTATGGTTTTTAAATTTTTTTAACATGAGGAAACTATATCTAATTATAAATTCAAATAAACAGATTTACAAGTTGTATTGTAAAAAGTAAATGTTCACTTGAATTAATATTTATCAACAATTGTATATGTTTTCTATATATACAACGTATATAAAATACTTTACATTATGTTTAAGTTGTTAAAACATTGTGTTAATTTTTAGAAGAAAAATGTAAACGTTTTATTAGGGGGAGAAAGTATGGGGAAGTTATTTTTAAAAATATGTTTTTTCGCATTAGTGACCTTATGTTCATTCGCAGCGAAAATATCATATGCTGAAGAGAGGCAACCAAATAATTATCCTATCATATTGGTGAATGGATTTGCTGGATGGGGTAGAGAAGAAATGCTTGGCGTAAAGTATTGGGGTGGTGTTCATGATATACAGGAAGATTTGAAACGAAATGGTTATACGGTACATACCGCAGCTGTTGGACCTGTTTCTAGTAACTGGGATCGTGCATGTGAATTGTATGCGCAAATTAGCGGTGGCACAGTAGACTATGGTGCCTCGCATGCTGAGAAACATGGACATAATCGTTTTGGCAGAACTTATAGTGGTTTTACGCCGAATTGGAGTGAAACAAATAAAGTTCATTTAGTTGGGCATAGCATGGGTGGACAAACGATTAGAACATTAGTACAGCTATTAAAAGAAGGTAGTTTTGAAGAAAAGAATTATGCGGAAAATCACCCAGACACCAAAATATCACCACTATTTG
>NZ_JAKUFY010000048.1:0-38608 GCF_022663675.1 Bacillus cereus group sp. BfR-BA-01355 | reverse complement strand
TCTTGGTCACCTTGGTTTTTCTCATCTGGCATTTTATCATCTTGACCTTCTGATTTTGGTTCTTCTGTTTTGCCACCGTTAGGTTCTTCTGTTTTACAAGTCCCGAACTTATCTAACGTTTCTTTCAATGTTTCCTGGCTCATATTGCTCCAGTCTGAAACAAAACGGAATACAACAACATCACCAGACTCTAATTTATAACTATCTGCCCCAACTTGTGCAGATGTATCATTTACATCGTATGTCCAACCACTTGTAGCCCCGGCCATTAAACCATCGATGCCTTTTACATATGTTCCAAACGACATCGCTTCAGATTCTACTTTGTCCCCCATGACCTTTTGCAGCAAACTTAAAGCTGTTTCCCCATCTTTAATTTGCTCTTCTTTCGGACATAACATAATGCCTTTTTGTGATTCCCCAATAATTGCAAGTTTTGCTGTATTTTCTTCAGCAAACGTAATATGTACTGTATTCGCAAAAGAAACAAATACAAGTGTCACTGCCATTAACGACGTAAGCAGCCACTTTTTCAACATTGCCATCCCAAAATTTCCTCCCTTACTACCATTTACACAAAAAAAGGCCCTTCAAGGGCGTGCGATTGACACTCTCTTTTTGTAAGTGTCGAACAAAAATGTACAACACCTCCTACCCGCATTATTCGCGGCTATATTTGTATAGGAAAAATAATTTTGTTTATGAACGTATCATTGTGATAACATTCACTTTTCTTGGCACAACTTACTCCCATTTAAGTTATCGTAAAACGATAAACCTATACATTCTGTAAATTTTAAATTTCTGTATTATTTTACTATTGACAAAGAATTTTGTCCATGCTTTATCGGATTTATTTTCTAAGAATAATAACTTATTAACTCTTAACTATGTAAACTCTTTTCACTAATAATGACGCCATCTTCATCCGCATAAACATATTCATTTGGATTCCAATCCACTTGTCCAAAATGCAATGAAATATTTCGTTCTCCTTTTCCTTCTTTCACACTTCTATTTGGCATTGTCCCTAACGCTAAAATACCAATATTAATATTCTTTAGTTCACTAGAATCACGAACATATCCATTCACAATAATTCCTGCTAGCTTTCTTTCTTCCGCAATAGCTGCCAAATTATCACCAAGTAACGCACAATTCCTAGACGCTCCGCCATCAACAACTAATACTGTTCCTTCTGGTAATGTTTGCAATCCTTCCTTCACTAGTACATTATCATCTTTCACTTTTACAGTTGCAATTTTCCCGTGGAATTGTTCTTTCTTCCCAAAAGACCGAAAAGGCTGACGACATATTTGTAATTCCTTTTCAAATTCATCACATAGATCTGTAGTTTTCCACATCTTGTTCCCTCTTTTCCTTTTTCTTTCTACATAACATATTCTTGGCTTATTATCGTTTCCCTGTCTAATATTGCAATAATTTGTATGTACGGGAAAAGGATACAAAAACTATTGCCTTAAGAAGCTACCTTTATTATAATCTATTTCACGGATTTAATTCAGAATATTAAAATTAATCAAGTGGAGAAGGAGGAATTTTATGCAAATACAAACTGAGACAAAAAAACAATCTAGTAAACAAAAGTTTAAAATGCCCGATGCGTACGTACTACTATTTTTTATTGCTTTACTTTGCGCCATTGCTACGTATTTCGTTCCTGCTGGAGAATTTAAAAGGGTTACAAACGGGACCGTTACAACAACAATACCAGGTAGCTACCATTCTGTTCCGCAATCACCTGTAGGATTTGTCTCTTTTTTTACCGCTATTGAAAAAGGAATGACACTTGCTGCTCCTATTATCTTTCTAATTTTATTTACAGGTGGAGCCATTGCAATTCTTGAAAAAACAGGTGCCCTTGACGGTTTAATCTATCATGTTATTAACAAATTTCGTAATCAGCAATTACTTTTCATTTGTATAGTTGCCGCACTTTTTTCTATTCTTGGAACGACTGGCATTATCGTTAATTCAGTTATCGGTTTTATCCCCATCGGCATCATCGTTGCACGCACATTAAAATGGGACGCTATCGTCGGTGTAGCAATTATTTATTTAGGTACTTATGCTGGCTTTAATGCTACTATTTTATCTCCCTCACCTTTAGGCATTTCACAAAAGATTGCAGAACTTCCGATGTTTTCCGGAATTGGTTTACGCACCGCAATCTATATATCTTTTTTACTTGCCACTATCCTTTATATAAATTGGTATGTAAAGCGCTTGAAAAAATCGAATAAAGGAAGCATTCTTGGCGATAACTGGTTTCCAAGTAACGCTCTTTCAAGCGAAAAAGAAACAGAGAAAAAAGAAGTTCCTTGGACTATACGTCATAAATTAATTTTACTCGTTTCAGCTTTATCATTAATTGCATTTTTAATAGGCGCTTTTCGTCTACATTGGACGGACGCAGAAATGACTGCTACTTTTATTTTCATAGCAATTACAGCGGGAATAATAGGTGGTATGAAAGCAAACGATATCGCTTCTACTTTTCTAGCAGGTTGCCAAAATCTCATATACGGTGCTTTAATCGTTGGAATGGCTCGCTGTATTTCAGTCATTTTAGAACAAGGAAAATTGCTTGATACGATTGTTAACCAACTCGCACAAACTCTCGAAGGACAAAGCCCTGTATTTGGTGTTATCGGTATGTACGTAAGTAGTGCCGCATTACATTTCCTTATTTCATCCGGGACAGGAGAATCGGTTATTTTTATTCCGATATTAGCTCCATTAGCTGATTTCATGCACATTACACGCCAAGTTACAGTACAGGCTGTTATGCTTGGAGAAGGTGTAGTCAACTGCTTAAATCCAACTTCCGGTGTTTTAATGGGCGTTCTCGCAGCAAGCGGCATTTCTTACGGCAAATGGATTCGATTCATGGCTCCACTTGCATTCATTTGGTTTATCATTGGACTTGTTTTTCTTATTATTGGGGTGAATATTGAGTGGGGACCGTACTAAAATACCCATATATACTTAACTTGATAAAATATCTATCCTATTCTCCTCTTCAATCCTATAAAAATCATTTATTCTAGTAAACATATAAGAAGGGATTGATCATAATGATCAATCCCTTTTATCAAAATATAATACCTTTAAAAATCTTAGTTCCAAATTTTATTTACCCATTCAGGATGATCAATAAAAGGATTGCGGTTATGTTGATATTTTGTAAAAATCACTTCATTACGCTTTCGCTCTAAATCATCGACCGGGTCTTGTTCATTCCATTTTAATAAAACAGATAGTTTCCCCATGTATGCATCTTTATTGTTATTCACTTTTTCATTTAGTTCTAAATCTATTTCGCCGTTGTCCCCCTCGTAACGAACAGCCATATAAAACAGCATTCTAGCAATATCTCCTTTTACACTATCACGAGGTTCCCAAGAATCACTATCATATTTACATTCTGTCGCTTCAGAATGATTTACACCACCGTTATCAAAATCCAGATTTCCACGTGAACTATTTACAGATACATCCGTCGCTCTTAAATGATGTAGATCTGTTCCAGGTCCTGCAGTCGTTCCAAAGTCACCGTGAGATTTTGCCCAAACATGCTCTCGGTTCCAGTTATTTACTCCTGATCCATTCGTAAGCTTCCCTTGCGAACGACCAGTATATAAGAGTAACACATTATTTTTATTATTTGGATCTTCATCAGTATCTCTTAGTGCTTCCCAAACCGCACTGTATGATAACTTTGTATGATTATCAATAATATTATGCAGTTCCTTCTTTAATTCTAACCCCGTTTTTCCTATTGCGTTATTATAATATGTATCGTCATAACTTTTTACAATAATCTCTTGTGCTGATGCAGGAGCTACTTCACCGTGTATAGTATCTGTGAATGATAGCGATGCAGAACCTAAAATAAAAAATGAAGATAGTGTAATCATAGCAATCTTTGTATTTCGAAACTTCATATACCCATTCCCCTTTAAAATATAATTTGAAGCTATTCACTAAAAAGTGCTTTCTAACCCCCGAAACCTTTTAGAAATCCATACCCCTTTTCTGTTTATTTAATACACGACTCTATCCAGTCTGTATCACTTCTAAACTTTTTGTTTATTCACATTCCAAACAATTTCACTTTTTACATGGAATATCCTTCTCTTATAAAGATTATTAAAATATTCTTTACAATTAAAAAGTAGTTTAATATTAACTTATAAATTTAAATTTATTTATGCAATAATGCATATTTGATAAATACTTTAAAAAACAGTTTGAATAAAAAGCATTCAAAGAAAACCATGCCACAAAACAGATACAATCTAAGACAGAAATAATAAAAATCAAGATGATAGCTCGACTTTTCCCTTTTCTATAACTGTCTTTATTTTTGTGTAAAACCTTTCTTTCTCTGAATAATACGTACAAAAATAGATTGGATACCATGTAGGCACCAATCTATTTTAATTAAAGAAACTGTGTCAATTCTGAGTTCACAACACGTTGTGCAGTAATGATAACACTGTCAGCTGTTAGTCCATAAACACTATATAGTCCACCAGGTTGATTAGGAACAATTTGAACTTCATATTCAAATGCTTGTCCAAAAGCAGGATGAACTAAACTTAGAGTTGCAAAAGTAGAAGCATTAGAATTCACATTGAAGTTTACCTGTTCAATTAATACTAATGAACCGTCAAGTCTAAAAACTCTAGCTACTCCAGTAAGTGGGCCCGCAGTACGGTTAAGGATCTTTACCCTAACTCTATTTGCATTAGCAGGTTGATTTCCTACGTTTTCAATTGGTCCTGTAGTAAGTGCCATATAACATCACCCCCATTATATTATTATAATATTCAACGGTATATATTGACGTTATAGTTTAATTACCCAATTTATTTTAAATAAAAAAGCTTGTTTCTTATATTTTCTATAAGAAACAAGCTTTTTTTTTCAACTACCATTCCTAAGACAAGTTTATCCGTCTCGAAAACATTTACAGTTACTTGACGTTTATGCTGGAGCAGAACTACTACTATTTACTTTGCATTGAATCTATATATTTTTTAACTACTTCATATACATATTCTTGATTTGCGGCTGCTGTATTTGGGTTATATTTCCCGCCGTTTGTTTTATTATTAGATAATACTCGAATCCCTAAAAATGGGACATCATAAGCTTTCGCGATTTGAGCTGCAGCAGCTCCTTCCATTTCTTCTACAGATGTACCGTATTTTGTATGGAACCACTTAATTCTATCTACTTCATTATTCCAAAGGTCTGCTGAGCCTATAGTACCTTCAACCACTTTACCTTTTGTATATTTATCTTTTACCGCATTAGCTGCTGCAAGTAAATCCTTATCTCCTTCGTAGTATCGGATTTTCTCAGCATTTGGATCTTCTCCTGCACTTCCTTCAGAAGCCATTAAGTCCATAGATATCCATTTTGTCGGCTCAATTCCTTGATTCTCATCCATATTTGTTGTTTTTAATGAACCTATATTTGCAACTTGTTTTCCTAATACAATATCAAATACATTTAAATTTGGATCATGTCCACCTGATGTTCCTTGGTTAATAATTGCTGTAGGTTTATATTTTTCAATAGCCACCGCTGTAGCAGCTGCTGTATTCTCCATTCCTTTACCTGTTTTCGCAACGATTACAGGATAATTGTCGACAGTTCCTTTATAAAATACAAAAGTTCCAGACTTTTCTTCTTTCACATTTTTTAGCCTTTTCGCAAACTTTTCTGCTTCTATCGGCATTGGCCCTTGAATTAAGATAGGTTTTTGATTGCTTTTTTCCTCAACTTGTTTCGGACTCGCATTACATCCCGCAAGTATCGAGAATGACAATGCAACAGTAGTTACTAGGGCAGCACATTTTTTCAACGTATTCTTCTTCATAAATAATCTCTCCTCTTTCTCTTGTTGTGTTTTCTATACTCGATGCTTTTGGTCCAAACAAAAAAGTTCTAGAAATTGTAGAAGAATCTCTACTTTCTAGAACTACGGTAGTCAAAGTTAATTGAGCAAAAGATAAAACAAATGCCAAATTATAGATCGGTAGCGCTCATTAGCATAGAACGGCCGAATACTTTAACCCGTAGTCCAGTTCTTTCATTGGGAACTAGGTAGAAACGCTCGGACCATATTACCGAGTATATACGAGGGATGTTATTCAAAATTATTATATGGATAATATAACAAACTATTAGTGTGCGCGCAATTAAAACATGAACATTTTTCGTTAAGTTTTTAAAAAATGTTCGTTTTTAAAGATAAATCCGATAAAAAAATAACCTTCCCAAATAACTTACATCGTAAAAAAATTATATACTAAACTAGTTTATCCTACAGCAATCGTTAATGAAAATCTTCCTAAAATAAAAAGAAGTCCCATAAAACTAGAACTTCTTTTTATATGTATATTTACTTCGTTACCTCTCCAAACTGCGCTCTCGTCACTTTCGCCAAGTCATCCACTTTCAGCTCAATTTGTATACCAATCTTCCCGCCACTTACGATCATCGTTTCAAGTGATTGGGCGCTTTCATCGATACATGTAGAAAATAACTTCTTCATTCCGACTGGTGAACAACCACCGCGAATGTATCCTGACACTTTCGTAATATCTTTTACAGGAATCATTTCAATCTTCTTTTCACTTACTGCTTTTGCGGCAGCTTTTAAATTTAATTCCTCATCTACTGGGATGATAAACACATGATAATTTTTACTATTCCCTTGAGCGATTAACGTTTTATATACTTCTCTCACTTCTCGTCCAATTTTCTCGGCTACTGATACGCCATCAATTTTCCCATCGTCTGGATCATATGACATCATCGAATATTCGATCTTTTCTTTATCTAATATTCGCATCGCATTTGTTTTATCTTTTTTCATAACGTTCTCCTTAAAAGGTTATTTCATATTATTAAGTTTTATTATACACCCTTTTCCATTTCTCCTACATAACTTCACGTATATTTCAAAACTAAAAATATTGATAATTCAAAAATCATCTGATATAATTTGGAAAAACTTACGTTAAGGAGAGATTTGCAATGCGAAATTTTAATACTTCTTTCCAACTTCATCATCATACGTAACGCCGTGTATCCGAAGAAAAATTTTTCTTCGTGGGTACAGGGCTTTTCCTGTTGACCCACGAAGCGTTCATAAAGCTATGTGGGTATTTTTATACCTGCATAGCTTTTTTTAATTAAAAAAAGGAGTGATTACAATGGAAATGAAAAATGTAAAAGGAACGAAAGACTATTTACCAGAGGAGCAAGTGCTGCGAAATAAAATTAAAAGAACTTGCGAAGATACATTTGAACGATACGGATGCAAACCGTTAGAGACACCAATGTTAAATATGTATGAGCTTATGTCTTACAAGTACGGTGGTGGCGATGAAATATTAAAAGAAATATATACACTTCAGGATCAAGGAAAACGTGACCTTGCCTTACGATACGATTTAACTATTCCATTCGCAAAAGTCGTGGCAATGAATCCGAACATCCGCCTTCCGTTTAAACGTTATGAAATTGGGAAAGTATTTCGAGATGGGCCAATTAAACAAGGAAGATTTCGTGAATTTATACAATGCGACGTTGATATAGTCGGTGTAGAATCAGTCATGGCTGAAGCGGAACTCATGAGCATGGCGTTTGAGCTGTTCCGAACATTAAACTTAGAGATAACGATCCAATATAATAACCGAAAACTGTTAAATGGTATTCTTCAGGCCATTAACATCCCTACTGAATTAACAAGTGACGTCATTTTATCATTAGACAAAATCGAAAAGATTGGGATTGATGGTGTACGAAAAGATGTATTAGAGCGCGGAATTTCTGAAGAAATGGCTGATACAATATGTAATACTGTATTATCTTGTCTAAAGCTTTCAATTGATGACTTTAAAGACGCTTTCAATACTCCAATCGTTGCCGATGGAGTAAACGAATTGCAACAATTACAGCAATATTTAATCGCTCTTGGAATAAATGAAAATGCTATATTCAATCCGTTTTTAGCGCGAGGACTTACAATGTACACAGGCACCGTATATGAAATCTTTTTAAAAGATGGATCGATTACATCTAGCATCGGTAGCGGCGGTCGATACGATAATATTATTGGGGCATTCCGTGGCGATAATATTAGCTATCCAACAGTCGGTATTTCATTCGGTTTAGACGTTATTTATACAGCACTCTCACAGAAAGAAACGATATCATCTACAGCGGATGTATTTATCATCCCACTCGGGACAGAATTACAATGCTTACAAATTGCCCAGCAATTACGTTCTACCACTTCCTTAAAAGTCGAACTCGAACTAGCAGGACGCAAATTAAAACGTGCTCTTAATTATGCCAATAAAGAGAATATCCCTTACGTGCTTATTATTGGTGAAGAAGAACTTAGTACAGAAACCGTTATGCTGCGGAATATGAAGGAAGGTAGTGAGGTGAAGGTTCCCCTTTCTTCTTTAAGTAGTTATTTATAATACGAACCACCCTCGTTTGGGTGGTTTTTCTATTTTATAGATAAGGAAACAATTAGTTAACATAAAATAATTATATTATACTAAAAACCACAAGTGTTTAATATCCAATCACCTATCTTTTTTGGTAATATATAGATATTAATTATTTTAGGAGGATTTACTTTGAAAACTTACATACAAGCACTAAAGTGGCCTACAGGGATCTATCATCTTTTATTACTTCCTTGCTATTATATATTTCCAAGTCTTGTTAACCTAGATGGGATACCTTTACTACTATTGATTGCTTTACATATCACTACTATTTTATTAGCTAAAAAAGCAGGCATGAATACGTACGCTCATTATATAGGTATTATCGTTACTCTAGTTGCCTTCTTTCCTTATATAGAAATCCTTCTACATATGATAGCAGCCATTTTTCTTTTATTAGATGCTGTTTCTATGAATGCAAAAGAAGTGTATGATTCATAGATGGATAAAATGAAACTTTAATCCATAGAGTTTTGAGATAGGTTGGCAAAAAGGATTTACTTTTTAAGTAAACCTTTTTTTCATTTTTAATTACTTTCCTTACTCAAGACTAATAAAAGAATATTCTGTTTAATTTTTATAAATTTCTAAATATTTATAATACATTCAAATTAACATACATTTTAGTTATGTAAAAAATCTAAGTTTTAAGGAGATGAATCCATGCTGAAAAAGTTGGTAGCAGGTGCATTATTAACTGTTTTGTCGTTAACTGGAGGACTGGGATCAGTATCAGCTAGTACCGAAAAGGATTATTCGATTAGCTCTTTTGAATATGTAACTGTAGATGAAAAGACTGTAGATTCGTTTAACAAATTGGGTGCTCCATCTAAGGAAGACGTAAAAATAACTATAGTTCTACCGAAACAAAATCAAAATGGAGACTGGTTATCTTATGGATTTTCGAACAAAGAAAGTTTAGATTCTTTTATTGAAAAAGACAAACAAAGGTTGAATAATACAATCAATCCCCTTGGTGTTGGAGGGAGCGGACCTAATAGTACAGATTTCTATGAACATGCAAATAAAGGTGGCGAGTATTTTTCTCTTAGTAGCGGTTTTAAAAATTTGCCTCCTAATTGGCAAAATAGAATTTCTTCTGTAAGTACAGCATCCCCTACTGCTAGCTATTCGACAACGCTATGGGATCGTACTTCAACTGAAGGATATGGTAAAGGTATCGTCTTCAAACACTCTGATTGGTATGGTAAAACTGTAAACTTGAATGACTTTGCAATTTCAGCAGTTGAAGTTAAAAAGTAAAAAACATAGAAATAAAGTGAAACTTTAATCAGTGGGGGTTTTGTTCATCCCCCACCTAACTTCTTTGCTTCCACTGAATTTTGAGGTGGGGATCTTACTGCCCGTTAATGCGGGATAAAAGGTGTCTTTACGTATGGAAAACACCTTTTATTTCTACAACTCTTAACTATTATTTTTCGTATTCCTACTTTCCAAAACTTTCTCCATATTATGAGTCGCCCATTCCATCATTAATAGAATCATTGGACGTAGTGATTCACCAAGCTCAGTTAACGAATATTCTACTTTAGGTGGAACTTCACGGTATACTTCACGATGGATGATGCCGTCTGCTTCAAGTTCTCTCAGCTGCAGTGTTAACATTCTTTGTGTGATATTAGGTTTTAATCTTTTTAATTCATTAAACCGCTTTGTACCATCTAATAAATGATACAAAATAACCCCTTTCCATTTTCCACCAATAACCTCAACCATAGCTTCAACTGGACAAGAATATTTATTTAGAAATGGGTAATTTATATTATTTTCATTCGAACAATCCATCATAACTCCTTTCCCTTACCAATAGTATCTTTTTTGATACTATAACACAAAAATGTGCGTACTTGTGTCTATGTTACTTTAAAAATATAATTTACTTACAAAATAAATTAACGAAAAGAGGAACTTTTATGACAAATACAAAAGAAATTACAAAAGAGAAAATTATGGAGGCTTTTCATTTCAGACATGCATGTAAAGAGTTCGATCCTATACACAAAATTTCAGAAGAGGATTTTAAATTCATTTTAGAAACAGGCAGATTATCTCCTTCTTCTTTTGGATATGAGCCTTGGAAATTTATTGTCGTACAAAATAAAGAATTAAGAGAAAAACTACAACCGTATTCATGGGGCGCTGGTGGGCAACTTGCAACAGCAAGCCACTTCGTCATTGTTCTTTCAAGAAACATTAAAGATATGCACTATGATGCAGAGTATATTAAATATATGATGAACGATATTATTGGATTGCCTGAAGACACTCAAAAAATTAGATATGAATTCTTCAAAAAGTTCCAGGAAACAGATTTTAACTTATTACAATCCGATCGTGCTGTATTTGATTGGGCATCCAAGCAATCTTATATCGCTTTAGGTAATATGATGACGAGCGCAGCTCAAATCAGTATTGATTCTTGTCCAATAGAAGGATTTGATAAAGAGGAAGTAGATTCTTTACTTCGTCAAGAAGGCATTATACAAGGCGATAACTTTGAAGCATCAGTTATGGTTGCCTTTGGTTACCGTAAAGAAGAGCCAAAGCGTGATAAAACAAGACAGACTATGGATACAATTGTTGAATGGATTAAGTAATATAGCACACACAAATAATGCTCCTAATAGCTGGATACTTATACTAAAGAACTATCAGTCGTTTTTCTTATGTATGAATTTGATTTTTCATGGAAAGATATATTAGTATGTATACAGTTTGAGCGCTCTATTTTTTAGAGTCGAACAGGAGGAGAATGAATATGTCTGATATTGAAGTTGGCGAAGTGTTTACTCTTAGTGATGAGAATAACGAAGAGCAAGAAGTAGAAGTACTTGGAGCGATGGATGTCGAAGGCGCAGAATATATTGCAGTTGCCTTTGTTGAAGATATCCAAACAGAAACTGAGGAAGACATTGATATTTTCTTTTTAAAAGTAGAAGAAGATAATGAGTTTTCATACATTGAAAATGATGAAGAGTTTGATAAAGTATCTGCTGCGTTTGAAAAGATTTTGGATGAGCAAGAGCAAGAATAGTATGAATGAAAAACATGAGGGCGGATGCATATCCGCCCTCTTTTTATTTATTACTCATCCAGAGACTCACGCAGTAATTGCAGTACATCTTTCATCGCAAAAGGTCCATCTTTTTTAACATGCTCCGCAAATTCTGAAACGAGACGTAATGTTCTCACACTTTCGATTGGATGTTCTCCTGATGCACTTTCAGCTGAAAGCATAACTGCATTCGTCCCGTCCAGTACAGCTTGAAACACATCAGTCACCTCTGCTCTTGTTGGAATAGAATGATCTACCATAGATTGAAGCATTTGTGTTGCTGTAATGACATATGTATTCGTTCGATTACATTCCTGAATCATCATTTTCTGTAAAAGCGGAATGCATTGATACGGTAACTCTACTCCTAAATCGCCCCTTGCAATCATAATTCCATCTGCTTCTTTACATATATCTTGAAAATTCTCGATTGCTTCCATCGTTTCTATTTTTGCAATTACATTAGGTGACGTTTCTTTATACTGTTGTATAAAATCCCGTATTTCTTTTATATGACTAGGTTTTCTTACGAAAGAACACGCGATAAAATCAACATTCTCTTCTAAAAGAAACTGAATATCTTTTTTATCTTTCTCTGTAATAGCTGGTAAACGAACAGCCGCATCTGGTAAATTAACTCCTTTATGAGATGAGATATTGCCACCTGTTTTTACCTTCGTTTCTATTTTGTCCGTACTTATCTTTTCAACAATTAATTCAACTTCTCCATCATTAATCAAAATTCTACTGTCTACTTTCACATCATTCGCAATTCCTTCATAATCAACGCTTGCTTCTGTATTACTCCCTGTAACTGGTTGTGTATGTAAAATAAAAGAATCTCCTGCCTGAAGTGTAATTTGCTCTCCCTTCACTTCACCTAATCTTATTTTAGGACCTTGTACATCACCCAAAAATTTAATAGAGTCATCTAATGATTTCACTAAACGAATGATGTCTTTATGACTTTCATGCGTGCCATGCGATAAATTTAGTCGAACAATTTTCATACCATTCTTTATTAACTGTGCTAACGTTTCTTTATTATTACTTGCGGGTCCAATTGTACAAATTCGATCAATTGTCATTTTTGTCACCATCCTTTTTTAAATAAGTTTCCCATATGAATTTAAAAATAACAGACATAATGACATGAATAGATTAAAATTTACACAAATTTCATAAGGTTAAACCTATATTCCTTGCTGGCTAAGCATTAGAAGATATATTCGCTTTTTTGCAAATGAAGATATGTTGAATTGAAAGTAAAAGAAAAGTTAAATATGGGATAAACCATTGAGAATTTCGAATTTTTCATATATTGTACGAATTGAGTTCGAACTCAAAAATTTAAAAAGGTGGGAAAATTAGTGAATATGAAAAAATCTTTATCGGTGACAACTTTAGGGTTAGCGGTTTTAGGTTTTGGTTTTACTAATAACGCAAGTGCTTCAGAGGTCGACACTGTAGACAAGCAGCCCGTTTTAGTTGACTTTGATACAATTCAATCAACAAAAACATCTATTGTTCCTAGTTTGACTGTTGCAGCTGCACCTAAGAATGACTCTAACATTAGCGTATATACTCCCTTTTTTGGTAACCCATATGCAGTTGCGAAATCGAAATCAACTACGACCGAAGACTATGTTTATGCAAAAGCAAGAACTTTCAATGGCGATGGCTCATTAGTAAATACGAAAAGTAATAGTGCAAAAAAATCATCCTTTGTAAATGCTACAGCGACCAACACAAGCGTTTATTATGGAGATGATTACGCTATCGGTAATCATACCTATAAATTAAGTGGTTATAATGATGTAAATCACGAAACAAAAGCCTTCTGGTAAGAAAGAGAAAAAAGATATGCATCTTGCATATCTTTTTTCTCTAATACTTTACATATATTGAGGTGCTATTTATGAAACAAATATATATTATTAGCGGTGTTTTACTTATTTCATTACTTACAATTTATATTTTGTTCAATACTTCAATCATACAACCTCATCCTCTTTCCATAGAAAATAAACGAGAGCAACAAACCAATACTATTTCTTACGGATTGAAGGATAATCAAGGCCAACATATCAACAATGGCAGTACAATTACTAGTGAGGATAATAAAATTAATGTAACATTATCATTCGTACATACTATTAATGAAAACCGAAAATATGGATTAATTGTTCTAGAAGATTACGAACAAAAACCTTTTAGAATAGAAGATACTACTAATGAAATATCACACTATTTTTTTGATATGAAACCAAACAGTTCAATTACTACGAAAATCTCTTTACACACCTCTCCTAATGGAAATGAATTAACCTTTTTAATAATTAAAAAACCTGAATACAAATTAAAAGATAATAACTTAAATAAAGCAGCAATTTTAGAAGATATTCTAAGTATGCGATATTCAATGCATCCTTTTCAGAAAGAAAACGAAAAAATAAAACTCTCCCTTATAGATCCAGATGCTATTTTAAAAGATGGTCTTTACGAACCATTATTTGTTACGAACCGTGAAGAGAACTTACAAACTGTCTTCTTTGAAAAGGAAGGCAAGCAATTAACCCTATCAAACGGTAATGAAACGAATGATGAAATGACTTACGCAATCGTAGCTTTTAAAGATTGGAAACAAGTTGAAATATTTAACAATAGAAAAGTCGTTTATACTAAGGTTGCACCTGAAACAAGACAAATCTTTAATTTCACATTGCCTTCAGTGGATCAGGAAAGTAATTTTCAACTCGTCGCTTTTCCATTTCCTTTTAAAGTTAGCGAAGAAGATTATATCAGTCAACAAGCATTCAGTTCCTTTCGCATCGTAATTGAAAATGATAATAAATAAGTTATACTGTGCACATTACAACAACCTAAAAAAGGCCTACTCACACGAGTAGGCTTTTGAAACTATGAAAGTTTCGTCAATAACTGATTTAAATCTTTTTTCGTTTTCGTCGTTAATGATTTCATTTTATTAATATCGATTTTTTCTTTCTCCGCTCCTACAATTAACGGATACATACTTTGACCGATTGTTTTAGAATCCGTCGGATGTGATGCTTCTAGCTCTTTTTCAATCACGTCCCACTTTTCATTAATTTGTTTGCCAAGCTTATTCACTGTTTCCAATTTTGGATTAGCAGCTAACTGCTTGTCCAAGCTATCAATTAATGCCACAACTTCTTTAACGTTCGTTTTCACAGCAACACTTTTCTTCGGATCTTTCGTTGTCTTTTCGTTATTGTTTGTGTTTGAGCTTGTACTTGTGCTTTGATCTGCTGTTTTCCCGCTAGTCGTTTGGTCATTCGTTTTTCCTGTCGTTTCTTTTTCTTTTGTTTTCACATTCTCATTTTGAGTTGACGTTTTGCCGTTACTTTCTGTTCCTGATGATTCTTTCGTATTTTTTGCATCTTTATCTGTTTTTTCATTTGAAGAAGTATTTGTTTCTTTTTCAGTATCTTTCGTTGTTTTGGACGCTTCATCTGCACTTGTCGTTTTTGCTTCTCCTTCATTTTGCGCTGTTACTTGCTCTTTCTTTTCTGCCTCTTTATCTGCTGATGGACTACAAGCTGCCATAGTAAGCATTGTACCAATTGTTATCGATGCGATAGCGACCTTTTTCATTTTCATATAAATCCCCCTATGTTTACTTTATTTATCCTCCCCTTTACGATTCGATTTCCCCTTAAAAAATCCCTTTTCATACGAATTACCATCTTTCCGACAGTAATCTTCATAATAATACGGACAAAAACTGATAAACTCATTTTAATATTCGAGTTTCTTCTACTTCATTTTTCTGCTCGTAAGTAAAAGAAAAAGAGTATATTGTCACATTAAGAATTACTATCTTTATATGACGATATACTCTTCTATCAAATTTTTATCTTTCTTGACATTTTATTTATACAAAAAAATAAAATTTCCTTTCGTTTTTTGTTTCTCAACATTTGTTAACATAATATTTTTATGAATAACCACCATTCGAGTGAATAACTTGCCCAGTAACCCATTTCGCTTCTTCACTTACTAAAAAAGAAATTAAGCGCGCAGCATCCATTGTTTCTCCAACTCTACCTTGCGGGAATTTCCATACTAAATAATGTTTTAATTCCTCTGTAATCCACCCTGTATTTGTTGGTCCTGGATCAACGGCATTAACAGTAATCCCCTTCTCCATCGCTACTGGTGCTACTGACTTTGTAAATGCTTCAATTGCCCCTTTCGTTGCTGCATATGCTAGTTCATCTGGCATTGGACCTACTGACTGTCCTGAAGTAAGATTAATAATACTCCCGCCCGTTTTAAGTGAATAATGTTTTATAAACAATGAACTTAATAGCATAGTAGCCCGAATATTAACTGTATAATGTTTATCCAACTGCTCTACATCTAATTCCTCAATTCTCGTATGAGTAGAATATACTGCATTATTAACTAGAATAGATGGATCACCTAACCGTTCTGATACCATATAAAACAAACGATTTGGCGAATAAGACTGCGATAAATTGATTTCTGCCATTTCACATCGAACATCGTAACTTTCAATTTCCTTTTTCAGCAAAAAGGGTTCTTGATCACTCATTCCCCATGGCATCGCTTTATCATACTTTGGCCAGTACGTGAAAAAAATGTCTATCCCCTTTTGAGCAAGCACCTTGCATACAGCTGCACCAATTCCATTCAGACGAGTTGCCCCTGTTACAATTGCTATTTTCTTCACCTTTTTCTCCTCCATCTATACACAGATCCCCTGCATGAATACAGAGGATCTATCTTCTTATTGAATATTTGACAGTATACGTTCAGCACCTAATTTTAACATTTTAATAAAGATATAATTTACAATCGTAAACATTACAAATAAAACGATAAACATAACCCACAGTCCGACATGAAGGAAGAAGTATAATACACTTACTCCCCCCACAATAATTAAAGCTATTAAAATATTAGCTAAAAAATTCCACAAAGTGGTATATCGGCTCTTAAATAATTTCTGCTCTGTATCCCAATGAATATCTGCAGTTTGCGCGTCCCAGCGTGTTCCGATTAAATTAATTAATAACAACCCGTTCGCACTTAGTAAAAACCACAGTATCATAAAGACTGGAGAAATCCCAGCTACAACTGCCATCGTAATACCGAATACTGCTAAAATGATCACATTAATTAACCAAGCAGTGATTGCTTTCGCAAAAAAGATATCCGAAGCCTTTACTGGTAAATAACGATTCACAAACCAAGAGCTTCCATCTCGCGAAAATGACGTTGTTGCAATGACGTTACTACCCATTAAAAATAACGATGCACAAAGACCAACACCAATTGCAAATCCTGTTGTCTTTGGATTGTTAATATACTCTGTAATAAACTTTAAATTTCCATCTTGCACAAATAAAATAAAGAACAACATAATTGGCATAACGAAAGTTTGTACAATGCAATTTAAGAAAAATTGTGGTGTACGGAATAACGTTTTAAATTCTTTTTTCACATACGCTTTTAAATGCGAACTTTGTACTGTTGATTTCTGTAAACCTTCCGCCGAAATAACTTGTTTCTTTGCTGTACTCGTTGAAAGTCCAATAACCCCTTTTAAATATGTACGCTCTGCTATGTAATAAAACAACACAAAGAAGACAAATGAAATAACTGCAAAGATTATTACATATAAAGGTCCCTTCCAATTTGCATTTTCTACTAATGCCACTGCTCCAAAATATGTAGTTGGAAAATAATTTGTCATTTGTACTAAAAGAGAAGATTGATTATTTACAAGGTATTCCGCAGCCCCATCTCCAGAAAACGCACTTTTATTTCTCCACTGCATAAATACGTTAATTCCTACAATAAATAATATACTTACGATTCCAATAAATATATTTCCTCGATCTTTATTTTTCGCTATATTTGTATACCTCATAATAATTGTCATCAGTAACGAAGCTAATACTAACGGCACGATTGGGAAGAGTAAGTAAATAAAAATCATATATATGTAATATGTAATAAATGCGCCACTTTTTAAACCGTACGTAATGAAGATTGGTAATAAAATGAATGAACTCATTACGTATTGTGTAATTAATACCGTTAAAAATTTTGCCGAAATAATTTGCGCTGGTTTTAATGGTAACGGCAGTAACATTTCAATATCATTGCTGTAGTAAAATACAGTTAAAATGTTCGTTATACTCATTAAAAATACCCATATACTCGCAATCGCAAGTCCCATTGCAATAATCATTCCCGGCCCTTGCCCTAATTGTTTCAGACCTTCATACATTCCGTGCGTCATCGAACCAAATATTAAAAATCCAACAAATAAAATAGCTGCAAATGAAAATAAATACGCCCATCGCTTCTTCTTATCTGCTATAAAATCTGCGTAATTTAACTTTAATAGTACCTTCGTTAACGTCCAAATTTTACTCATTGCCCGTCATCTCCAAGAACATTTTTTCAAGTGATTCATTGGATTTAAAATGATCTCTCATTTCATCTAAATTTCCTTTAAACTGCAAATTCCCCTTATTAATAATAGCAACCCGGTCACATATTTTTTCCGCTACTTCTAATACGTGTGTAGAGAAAAATACAATCTTTCCTTTATCCGCATGTTCTCTCATCATTTCTTTTAAAATATATGCAGATTTCGGATCAAGCCCTGTTAACGGTTCATCTAAAATCCATACATCTGGTTCATGCACGAGCACACCAATAATAACGATTTTTTGTCTCATACCGTGCGAATAACTTTGAATTTGATCAGATAATGCATTATAAAGATCAAACTTCTTCGCTAAAGACTCTATTCGTTCTTGTCTTACTTCTTTCGGCACTTCATACATATCAGCCATAAAGTTTAAATATTCAATTCCTTTTAAACGTAAAAACATATCTGGGCTATCCGGCACATAACCAAACGTCTTCTTCGCTTCCATCGGCTCTTCCATAATATTTTTTCCGTTAATCGTAATAGTCCCTTTGTCCACCCCGTGAATGCCAGTAATCATCTTAATTGTCGTGGATTTACCCGCACCATTCGGTCCTAAAAATCCAAAGATTTCGCCGCTAGGTACAGATAAACTTAAATCTTTTACTGCATAAGTAGACCCATTATAACTTTTTGACACATTCGTAATTTCAATCATTCCATCCAATCCTTTCCTTAATTACCAAATAACTATATTGATATTATAGCATACTTCTATTTTAAGATTTTTACATTTTTCAGTTTATTTAACCTTTAAAATAAATATACACCCCTAATCCAACAACTAAAACGACAGCTAGTATAATATAAATCATTGTTAATCGTTTAATATTCCCCTTTGTCGCTTTGCTATAATTTGCATCACCATTCCGCCCAATTAACACCGTCGCAATGACAGTAATCACTACAAGTAATACAACGATCATGATCCAAGTTAGCATTTCTTCCTCCCCCTCCTTACAACCATTTTACAATATTATCCTCTTTATTTCGCAGCATATTTCCTCTTTTTACTATTATTATGAAGCAAACTGGAAAACTATTATTACCATTCCTATCCAATTGTGATATATTTGTAACATAACGTGACTTATTTCTAACAACGTAAGGAGGACCTATCATGAAAACAACTTGGATAAAATATTTAGGATTTCTCGGTTTCTTCGGTTTCCTCGGATTTTTTTATGAAAAAGGATTGTTTACTATGTTCTGTTTCTTCTCCTTTTTCACATCGTATAGAACAGTTCAACACGATGAACTGTTTGAACAAATTGTCAATAAATCGTGTCGCAATGCATTTATCATTACATTACTAACTACCGCTATCATTATGTTTATTGAAATGTTATTTCCAAACCCGATCTTACAAGAAATTGATATCACTCTTATTTTCGGCACACTCATTCTTACGTTCGGTTTTTCTATGTTCTTTTATGATAAACCTGTTGATGAAATGGAAGATGCACCATGGCGTTCGTAACGAAGATAAAAGAATACCGCGCAAAATTGAACATGACACAAGAAGATTTAGCGAAGCAAGTTGGTGTACGCCGTGAAACAATTAGCCACCTTGAAAAAGGTAAGTATAATCCTTCATTGCAACTCGCTCACGATATAGCGAAGGCACTTCATAGTACGATTGATGAGATTTTTATTTTTGAGGATAAATAAAAAATACCGTCATTCTTTCCAAGAAGAATGACGGTATTTCTCATCGATTATCCATATAAAACCGCATGAAATACGCCTAATAGTAAGTATTGATCCTCCATGTAATCTCCATCATATGCATTCATCTCGATGTAATACATATCTTCCTCAAGACGAATATTCCAATCTGCGATTAAATAGCCTTTTCGTAATAATTTTCCCATTCCAAATGAAGTTTTATGAACAACATATTCTTCTGCCTTATATGTAAAGGTAAATATAAAATTTGCATCCAATAACTTTCCGTCACATACAAGTATTTCATGCTCTGCATCATTATTATCGATGTACGTTACTAAAATCTTTCTTTGGCGCTGCCTACTTACATCCTTTGCAATGACGCGAATATTGTTCTTAATATCCTTTATTTCATAAATGATATTACTACCAATTTTCGGAATAAAATCCAGCACTCTCATCAGCGTATTTTTATAATAGCCCCTTACTACGCCTACTTGCTCGCTTCCATTATAAACCTCTATCGGCGTCGTATCTGCTTTGCTATCACACGGTCGTTTGTAAGAAAGCTGCATCATTCGCTCTCCTCTTAAGTACTGATCAAACGTCACAGGATATTCTATCGCACGCAGTTCCTTATTTAGCTCATATAAATAGCATTGAACGCTCTCTACTAATGTTTCAGTAGAGATACGCTCTTGAAGTTCAAATTCTTGCCAGCTGGAAGAAACATTCCATTGGTTATGATCCTCTTCATAGAATAAGCCAAGAATGACCTCTTCACGGTCAGCCGTTTCATATTTCATAGGCACGTTTTGCCCGTGTTGAACTTGTTCCATCCACTGACCTAAATAAATGCCCAGCTCTGCAACCTTCATACATGATTTTTGAAAAAATACTCTGTCACCCATACAAATTGTTAAATCCCCTTCGATAAAACCATTTGTATAAGCAACATACCGTGGCTCATCCTTCTGCGGGAGATTCTTGTCTAACTCAAATAAAAACGTTAACATCCTTCATTCACCTCTAGTTGTTACACTAATCATACATGACATCGCATCACTCTGAGAAACTATTTATATACGTATATTTAATTCACGCATTATAACACGTGAATGACCTTGTATAGTAGCGTTATTTTTTGTTCTATATCTTAGTATATGAACTTATATGAGCGATTTTTCAAATATATCTATCGCAACTTACAATATATCATCGATTTGCCGACAAATATCAGCACAATTAAAATGAAGCTACCTTTTCTTCCGCCACTCCCAAAATTTCTAAAATTTGTAGCAGACTCTCCACTTCATAAGTCGGCTTAACTTCTGCCCTATTTTCTTTCAAACTTGGATTATACCAACACGTATCAATGCTGTAATCTTCTCCGCCTTTCATATCAGAAGTTAGCGAATCTCCGACCATTAGTACACTTGATTTATCCGTAATTCCAAATTTCTCAAATGCATAATCAAAAATCTCACGTGCTGGCTTTTGATGACCAACTTCTTCAGAAATAATAATATGATCAAAGAAATTACATAAAGGTGAATTTCCGATTCTTGATTGTTGCACCTTCGTATATCCATTCGTAATAATACCTAACTTGCAATCTTGTAGATTTTCACATAATTGTACTGCGCCTTCTATAAGGTGTACTTCTTTCCCTAAGTTTTCAAGATATACATCACTAAATTGCTGTGCATCTACATTTATATTATGAAGTGCAAATAATTGTCTAAATCGATCTACTGCTAATTCACTTGGCGTAATCATTTTATTTTCTAAATCTCTCCATAATCCATTACTAATCTCTTTATAACTTGCAAGATAATCATTATACCCTGTAGGCATACCAAACTGTACAAACGCATTATGTAATGCGTGTCTTTCCGTTTCAGGGAAATCTAATAATGTATCATCTACGTCGAATAATATAACTTTGTATTTCATGATGTTCTCCTCAATTCCTATTTTAAAAGCTTCGTTCTCATTGCTTAAAATTTATTTAATTCTTTTAACTAAAGCACACTTTAATTCAATTTTTATATAACTAAAATTACACCTCTGCGCTTAATAATTTATAATCATTATTAAAATAGGCATGTATCATGTGTCCACCAAATAAATCTCCATCATGATATTCACAGTATATATCATTTTCTCTAATTTCAATGTCATAGAGCGTAATCGCTTTTGCAAATTTTTCTTTCGTTATATCATATTCTCCTGCATCTACAGCATCCCAATTTAAATGTTCATCATTATCATCATACTCAGGCCAAAAATCATTTTTGTAATTTATCAATTTTTCTGCTATGGCTACTTTAGCCTTTTTATCAAATTCTTCTATACATAAAAAAGCTTCTCTGCCCTTTTAATCATCTCATTAACATCTACATATTCATTTCTAATATCCAATTGCCAATGTATTTCCTCATTTTTTTGCTGATATACTTTACATGTCTCATTAAAGGTAAACAATCCTATTAATTCACTTTTTATTGATTTCCCCATCTCCTAATTTCCTTTCTATTATGATAACCCTCCATCAAATACATAGACATTTTCTTGCTTTTTCCCTATAGTTCATTATAGAAATCATTATAAATCACACGACTTTACCGTCACTTAACATAATAACACGATAGTAATATAAGTTTATATATTTCATTATGAGGCGCTTAACCTGCTCTTTATTGAATACACCATTATCTTCTATTTTCAACTACGCTATAAGTAAAAGGAGGCTAATCCGCTCAGCCTCCTTTTACTTATTAATCTTCTAGTAATAACTCTTTCATTTCCTCTAACGACTCTTTCGTAAAGCCAAGAGCCCTTTCAGCGTATGCTTCAACTGATCCGTATTGCTTTTGAATTTCACCAATCGCAGCTTGCAAGTATTCAGCACGTGCTTCAAACATTGCACCTAATATCGCTCTGCTCTCATCGTTTTGTAATTTCGCACCTAAAAAGGCCATCATTTTTTCATTTAGCTTTTCACGGAAACCGTTACTTAGTAAGTAGTCTTCCATTACTGTTTTTTCCGGTACACCTAGTAAAAGTAATAATAGTGCTGATCCGAATCCAGTACGGTCTTTTCCAGCTGTACAGTGGTTTACTAACGGTAAGTTTTCCGGATTTTGCGCTAAGTTTAAGAAGCTTACAAATGCCTCGTTACCACTTACGAAACCTTGATTCATTTTCACAAGATACTCACCTGGTTTTCCTAACATAGAAAGGTCACCAACTTGGAAAAATTCATTTATATTTAAGTCTTTCGCTAAATCTTGCATAACTGGTAAGCACACTTGACGAGCACCTGTAATCTCTGGGTTTGGCTTATGCTTCACTTCAAAGTCTGTACGGTAGTCACAAATTAATTTCAAGCCAGACTTTTGTAAATAGTCGATATCCCACTCTGTTAGTCCTGCCAATTCTTCAGAACGGTACAACTTGCCCCATTTTACTTTACGGCCTTCAGTCGTTTCATATCCTCCCATATCACGGAAGTTAAACGCGCCTTGTAATGGCAGTCTACGTTCAGCTACTGTTACTGCTTGTCCATTACTTCCTACTAGTCTAAAATATGGACGTTCAGTTTCACTCGGGTTTTCAATTGTATATGATAATTCTCCATTTAACGTTGCAAGTAATTCTCCATTTTCTTCAATATGATCTGGCGAAGTACTCCAGTAAATGCGAACTTCCTCTATATTATTTTCCCACTTTATTTGTAACGTATTATCTTTATTTCTTTCTACAGTTGCTTGTAACCAATGTCTTTGCTGTCCCATTCTTTCACCAACGCTTTCTCTTATAGTCAAATCTTATTCTATCATACCTTTCGAGAGGACTCCCACCTCTAAACGTAAGTGAAGGTGGTGAGGTGAATCGAAAGAAATATTTTATTTTCAAAAAAATAAAAAACAGAAACATACGTTCCGTTTTTTGCTATAATATCCTTAACAAGGAGGTGAATAAAATGGCAAAAGAAAATCCATCAAACTATAAAACTCTTCAAATCTGGATTAAAAAAGGGCATCGTATGTATTCTTATTTTCAAGAATGTTGTCATAACGCTAAGAATATGTACAACACCACAAACTTTTATATACGCCAGGTGTACACTGGATTAACACAAGAAAAAGAGTTGCAGCCTTTGCAAAAAGAAGTTCTGGATAATATTCATGAAAATATTGGTAAGATGAATGACACACAACGTCTTGCCTATCAGAAGAAATTGGAAAAAGAGAAATTAAAGCCTAAAGAAGAACAGAAAGAGATTAAATGTAATTTGTTTTCAGAACCTAATTTTGAAAAACCTTATGTAGATTACAACTTTCTAGATGCACTATTTAAGGCTATGATTCAAAATGATTATCGAGCTTTGCCTACGCAATGTAGCCAGTCCATCATGAAAGGTTTGTTCCAAAATTGGAAATCTTTTTTTGCTAGTTTAAAAGACTATAAAAAGAATCCAAACAAATATGCTGGAATGCCTAGGATTCCAAAGTATATTCGTTCTTCTGAAAAAGAGATTCTGTATACAAACCAAGATTGCATCATTAAAAACGGTAGATTTTTAAAGTTTCCAAAGACGAAATTGCAATTAAATATTGGGAAACTAGGTTTCACTGAAGGTAAACTGAAACAAGTTCGTGTGATTCCAAAATACAATGAATATGTAGTGGAATTGGTAATTGATGTTCCTTCTGAACAACAAATGATTGAAGAGAATGCTCGTTATATGAGTATTGATTTAGGGATTGATAACCTTGCAACCATCGTAACAAACACAGGTATGAAACCTGTCCTTGTTAAGGGCAAACATGTCAAAAGCATAAATCAATATTACAACAAAATGAAGAGTCATTTTACAAGCGTTCTTAGAAATGGAAAACAAACTAATGAAAGACCTTTTACTTCTAAAAGGATAGAAAAACTTCATCAAAAACGTTATTTGAAAATAAAAGACGTCTTCCATAAAGTTAGTCACCACATCGTAAAACTAGCTCAAGAAGAAGAAGTTTGTAAAATCGTTATTGGTCAAAACAAAAATTGGAAACAAGAAACGAATATGGGAAAAAGAAATAACCAATCGTTTTGTCATATCCCGCATAATTTATTGATTCAAATGATTACATACAAAGCAAATGCTGTAGGCATTCAAGTTGTTGTAACTGAAGAATCATATACATCGAAAGCAAGTTTTCTGGATAACGACTTCATTCCAACGTATGGAGAAAATGACCAAAATACAACTTTTTCAGGAAAACGAATAAAGCGCGGCATATATCGTTCAGCAAATAAAACTTTAATTAATGCAGATGTAAATGCTGCGGCTAACATTTTACGAAAAGTAATCCCAAATGCATGGACAAATGGGATAGAGGGGTTAGGCGTGAAACAGCTCGCTAATGTGTTAACTCCCCTGACGTTAATCGTCCGTTAGGTCGAAACGTTAGAAACCCCCACTTCAACCTTCGCTAAGTGGGGGAGTGTTCATTGTATTATAGGAATATCTACTTTGTCGTTCTCATTTTTCTTTTTATCTTACAAACAGGCAAAAAGTTCTTTTACTTGTTCAAAATTGTACATGGATTCCCTCGAAATACGTATGCGATTTGTTCATTACCTAGATTTTCATATACAACTGTTCCACGATCAGGGTAAGAATAAAACTCTAACCCGTTTATAATTTGTTGTGGACCATAATTCATTGCCCATGAAGAAACAGGATAATACGCTTTGTTTTTATGTCTACAAACCCAAAGTGCATATAGTTTATTATCTTCGTCCCAGTATACATACTGCGTTTCATCATTTCCAAAACCGACCGATTCAAGTTTCCAACTCAGCTTTTTATGAATTGATAACTTTACATAGCGTATGTTATCTGGATCATTCCACTCACGACATCTTCCTATCTCACCCATTTCACCTCTCTTAGCTTGAAAGCTTAATAAGTAAAATGGTGTATGTAATATCGTTTTCGCAAACTCTGTATGTACCGGTTGTAATCCGAGTAGAAACCTTTCCATTTCGCCTTGGTTTACATATCCATGATCAACAGAAATTTCAACTTGTGTTTTCCATGTAGATGTAACGTAACTTTCTTTTCCTTTATAATTTACACCTTTCCAATACACAAGCTTTTTATATTGAAAACAATCCCCTTTTGCTTGAGAAATACAGGTATCTGGAAATACTGGCTCCATTATATCGAGAAAAAACTCCTTTACTCGAAACATTCCAGTTGTAGTATCAATCTGAAACCAAACAGTTTCCCACTTTTCACCTTCAAAACGTTCTGAAACTTTTTCAATTTCCCATCCTTCTAACAACACATTTGGATACAGTAAAACGAATGAATGCATGGATTGTTTTAACATATATACCCCTCCCACTAAATGAGTTCGAGAGAGTACATCATTCACCCTCCTAAAACTCCCTCACATACCGCTCAGTACAACTCAGCAACTGACATCCATTCTTTTCAAAAACATCCTTCATCCATTCATTTTGTACATTTGTCTCACCAATATAATAAGATGCACCTATTTCCTTTAAGACAAACATCGCACCTGCAAATAGTGCAGCTTCATATCCCTTATTACGCATATTTGGAGTAACTGCGAAGTACATAAGTTTCCCTTCTTCTAACGTACCTCTTTCAATATGCGGAATTACAATTCCTATCGGCTCTTCATCGACACTTGCTGTTAAACAATGTTCTTTCCATTGCTCACCAATTTCTTGTAGCATCATATGCACAAATTGATCATGAGCGACTGGTTCTCCCGTCGCTTCATTCCACAGTGAATAAAAAGCCTCTTCTCCAACTTCTTCAATAAGCTTAAAATCAATTTCACTTTCTACATCTTCTACTTCATATATATCTTTAAATACAATCATGTTTTCAGTAATATATTCAAATGAATACGTGTCGAAACATTTTTTATACACATCATAATTTGGGCTTTTTGAAGAAGTTTCAAAATGTAAGTTTTCTATTCCCTCTTTTTCAGCCTCAGTAACGCAATACTGCATCATTCCCTCTAATTGCTCTTCTGTAAAAATCTCTGCATTATTTTCTTTTATCATAATAGAAGAAGCACTTCTTCTTATTTTAAAATGTTTTTCTAACTGTTCTATCGTCGTCATATTCTTCCCTCATCTATATCATACTCGAATTTCTAATCGTTCTCCTTGCATGAGCAGGATTGTCCTTGAATATATAGAATACTAGAAAAGATCGCATCTTTAAAGTGCGGAGGAGGTTCTCCATTGGATATTACAGCATTGCAACAACAGTTAGAGCTTATACAACAAAATGACTATACGCAACTGCAACATATAGATGTAAATGAGTTAACTTTGAACATGCTTCAGTATATCGGAACGACTGATAGCTACGTTCGTTACCAACTTATATATAAATGTTTTGCGCATTTCATTCATCATGAATTCCTTATGGACGATCAGCTGAAATTACTTCTGCAAACTTGTTTAAGTGATGAGTATTTATATTGTGACATTTACTCCCCACATACAGATGGGGTTTTCACACGTTCTTACACTGTTTCGTTAATTGCGTTAATACTCCAATTCGCTAATTCGCACTACTTTTGTACAGAGGAGGATATCGAAGAAATAAAAAATAAACTCATTATATATACAAACTTAGAAACGGATTTTCGAGGCTATATTGAAAACAAAGGATGGGCTCATTGTCTTGCTCACGTATCTGATGCTTTCACCGAAATTGTTCATAATACGTATACGACCTTTGAATGGTACGAAGAATTAATTCATTGTTTATTAAATAAAATTTTTATTCCATCTGACCTTTTTCATAATAATGAAGATGAACGCATTGTTACTCCATTACTAGCAATGCTGTATCATGATTTTCCTCAAAACGAGTTAATTTCTATTATTCATAAAAAAATAAAAAGGCTTCCTCAAATTAGAAAACGCCTTTCACTTAATGAGTATTGTATTTTATGCGCCAACATTAAAACCTTTTTACGCACATTATTTTTCAGAACGAAAGATGACCATAACTTAGCTTTTACAGCGCGTAAAACAGAAAGAATGTTAAAAGAACTCCCTAACTATTATTAAATACAAGGAGCAAAAATATGGGCTACATTGAAGACATGAGAAATCTAGTAGGAAATCATCCACTTATTTTAATAGGATCACATGCCATTATATTAAATGAAAAAGATGAAGTATTACTGCAGCTTCGGACAGATTTTAACCGATGGGGCATTATTGGGGGTGCCTTAGAATATAACGAAACGTTAGAAGGTGCTTTAAAACGAGAAGTATTTGAAGAAACTGGACTTATTATTAAAAATCCAGAACTATTCCGTACATACTCAGGGCCAGATTTCTTTGAAATCTATCCAAACGGCGATCAAGTACATGGTGTACTCGTTGTTTATATTTGCCGCGAATTTCACGGGGAGCTTATATGTGATAAAACTGAGTCAAAAGAATTACGTTTCTTTCCGTTTGATGAGTTACCTAGTACTCTTCATCCAGTCATTGAGGGGATTCTTCGCGATTTTCATCACTCTAATTAAAAATATAAATAAAACAACCTCATTTCCCGTCATTACAACGTGAAATGAGGTTGTTATCGTTCACCGTAAATCCCTATTTCCCCAAAATGATATTAACGCTCTCTTTCTACAACTTTATATCCCTTTATAAAAAGGATAGTTATATAAGAAACAATAAATGAAAGAATAGTATACATGCCAACCCAAAAGAAAAATGCTGGATCGTGCACTGTAACACTTAACATAAGAAAAATAAGAAATGTTACAATTGGCATCGCGTAAAATGTACCTACTTTATATGTCACAGCTATTGAAAAAATACAAATAAGCAATGGATATATACAGAAAATAAAAATGATTTCACTCAATGTTATGTCCCCCTTTCTGCAGAAATAATAGGTTTCTCGTAAACATTTGGGGGAACAACAAAATTTTATTTTTTATTAGTAAATATAATGTTAGATTGTTATCTCAATCTGATTCCCTTCAGGATCACTTACTACACTTTCATAGTAACCATCCCCTGTAGTTCGTGGGCCGTTTAACACAGGGTACCCTGCTTCTCTTAATGTATGAGTTAATTCGTTCACCTTTTCTTTATTACCTACAGAAAAAGCAATATGCGCATATCCTACTGTTTGTGTTTTTATTTTATCGTCTATCCCTACTTGTCTCATAAGTTCTAGACGCGCACCACCTTCAAAAGTTATGAAATAAGATTCAAACTGCTTTTTCGGATTGTGATATAAGCTATTTTCTTCACCACCGAAGTACTGTTTATAGAAATCACACATTCCTTCTAAATCATTCACCCAAATTGCTACATGTTCAATTTTCATAATCGACACCTTTTCTTTTATGCTATTCAATTGACAATTGGATGCTTCATTGCCAGCACATTTAATTTTCTTTATTCGTTCTAGTAATCATAAGATCAAGTCCAAGACTTTTTAATCCATATAAATAATCTTCTTTCCAATTACTCACTGTTATTTTCGGAATATGTTCCGCCGGAATGTACTGCGGACAACTTTTTACAATTTGATCTATTACAAATTGATTCACTTCATCATCACAGAAGATAAACGTATGAGGGTTAATAATAGCTATACATGTAGCTATTAAACGAGTAATAGCATCTATATTATATTCCTCTGAATTATGCGAATCCCCACTTCTCAAAGCTTGTAAGAAATTTTTATTATCATACTGCGGAACGAAAGATATCTCTCCTGAGAAAAATGTACTTCCGCGTACGACATCTCCATTTACCATAATCCCCGCACCTGGGCCATTTTGACCTGAATACAAATATACAAGAGAGGAATTGTCATTATTCCTCGTGTTTTTATGATACCCGAGCACTGCAGCATTCATATCGTTTTCTATTACTACTGGTATAGAAAACAGTTCCTCAAAGTGACTTTTCAAATTAAAATTTTGAAACTTTTCATATCCAGGAATATAGAAAATACGCCCATTATCGACCGCACCAGGGACACCAATTGATATAGAACTTATTTTTGGAAACATAGCTATAAGACTTTCTATATGTTCTGTTAATACGCTTAGTCCCGCATCAATTAATGCACTTGAAGTACTCCCTTGTTCTTTTACTTCCCCTAAACAGTTAAAAATTGTATAATTCGTCTCATTTTTTTCTAAAAATATCGCTAATCCTAACATATATTCTGGATTATACGCATATCGTTTCGCTCTTCTTCCGCCACTTGAATCATCTAAACCGACTAAAGTGACTTCACCATCTTGTTTCATATTTTCTATAAATTTACTTATCGTTGGAAAACTAATTTCTAATGTATTACTAAGTTCAACTTTCGTCGCACTTCCTTGCTCTAGAAGAGCCGTACGAATGCCGCGAAGGATCGTCTCTTTAATTGATTTTTGAGTAACAAATTGTTCACTCAAATCGCTCACCACCTTAATCAACATACTTATTAAACACTTTTAATAAGTTGCGTTGACAATATATCATACATCATTTTCTAAAGCAATAGAGATGATATATTTCCGCTGCATGCAACCCTTATTTAGCTCGGTGTATTCTCTCTTGTAATAGACGATACAATTCCAGACAAAAGAACAAATAATAAAACAGCTAGCAAGGCATTACGTATTCCGAATGCTTCCCCAAGTATCCCTAAAAATGGTGGTCCGACTAAAAAGGCTGTATAACCAATGATAGAAACTGCAGCAACATTAGAAGTCGCATTTTCACGGTCATCTCCAGCAGCTGACAGACCAATTGGGAACCCTAGCGCTGCACCAATCCCCCACAGTACTACGCCAAATGCTAGAAAATACGAATTACTCCCAAATATTACGATTGAAATTCCTAGAATCGCCATCATAATAGTGGCACGTACGACAGCGACACGACCGAATCGATCAAGGAAATAGCTGCTACACATACGAGTTAACGTCATTGCTAATACAAAAATTGCGTACATAATAGAACCTGCCACTATACTTTGCTCATGTCCATCTACCATCACGATAGGTAGCCAATCATTTGCACTACCTTCTGCAAATGCCATTCCAAGCACAAAAAGACCAATTAAAAGCACCTTTTTTTCCATACGTAAGGAAGTACGCTTCTCTCTCCTTTTGTTCCGCGATTTCTCCTTCTTTCCTGTTCCATGCGGAAGAAAACGATACACCATACATACAAGTAATAGAAACATGACCGAAATCACAAGAAACTGATACAGAATCGGGATGTGAAGCGACGCTGCGACAGAACCACTGAGCGCGCCTACTAAAGTTCCTACACTAAAAAAGCCATGAAATTTTGGAAGAAGAGTTGTTCCTAATTTCTGCTCAATGGAAGAACCTTCTACATTCAATGCGACTTCCGCCAATCCGTAGCCTACTCCAAATACTAGTAAGCTACTAAAAGCCCCCATACTAGAAACAAAATAAATATTTATACCTAAACAAATCAATCCAACAATCATAAAAAACATGCTGCCTATAATAACGTCTCTAGCTCCCTTACAGTCAATGAAGCGGCTTGCACTCAGTAAACCAATTATTGAACCAACAGATAGTCCGAACAAAATCCAGCCCATTTCTGCATTTGACACTGCTAACATATCTCGAGTAGCTGCTGTTCTTGAAATCCATGTAGCAAACGCGACACCTGGCAAAGCAAATAAGAGAAAAAGAGCGTTTCGAGAGGCAAGTAATGTCTTTGTATGATTGTTCGCACTATATTTCTCCATATGAAACACCTTCCCCATTGTCTATACGATAAGACACCAGTTTATTCATATACCCGTAAAAAAAAACGATTTCTATAAGTCTATCGTTTTAATAACTTTAGCTGGATTACCACCAACAACTACATTATGAGGTACATCTTTTGTCACAACTGCCCCTGAGGCAATTACAGCGTTGTCTCCAATTGAAATACCAGGGTTAATTATAGCTCCCCCGCCAACCCAAACGTTGTTACCAATCTTTACAGGCTTTCCATATTCTTTACCAGAATTCCGCTCTACCGGATGTAGCGGATGCGTAGCAGTATAAATGTGAACACCAGGTGCAAACATACAATTATCACCGATTCGTACTTCACAAACGTCCAAAATCACACAATTGAAATTTGCGAAAAAGCTCTTTCCAACATGGATGTTGTAGCCATAATCACAACGAAAATCAGGATTGATTTGGGCTTTCCCGTCAGCTGAAGAACCTAAAAGCTGATTTAATAACGTAAAACGTTTTTCATCTCCTATCTCCATCGCCTCATTATAAAGGCGTGTTAAACGTTTTGCTTCAGTTCTATCAGCTACTAACTCTTCATCATCTGGCATATACATTTCTCCTGCCACCATCTTTTCTTTCTCCGTTTTCATACATTCATCTCCTTTTTTATTGAATGAGATCCACTTATTAAACCTCTTTAATAAGCGACTTAAATTATACTTATTAAACACATTTAATAAGTAACCCTATATTAGCATACTTTTTAACATATGCAACTAATAAGTTTTGAAAAGAAGTGCGAATTCCTTGCTCTACATATCAATATGAAGAATATTATATCGATAAACAAGGGAACGCTCAGCGCCCCCTCTCAAATCCAATCCGTTTTTTAATTTCAGCTAAATTTACCTTCGCGATTTCTCTTGCCCGCTCAGCACCTTTTTCTAACGCTTCGTATAATAAATTTGGCTCATTCATATACCTAGCGTATTTCTCACGAGGTCCAGCTAACTCACGATCTACAACGCGAAACAACTCTTTTTTCACATCACCCCATCCGATTCCAGTCTCATATTTTTCACGGATCGACTGTATTTCAGCCTCTGTCGCAAATTCTTTATAAATTATAAATAACGTTTCTAGTTCTTTCGGTTCATTCGGAAGTGAAGAATCTGTTTTGATTTTAAATATTAACTTTCGTAGTTTTTCTTTCTCTGCAAATAATGGGATTACATTCCCGTAACTTTTACTCATCTTTCTTCCATCAAGTCCTAGTAATATTGCTCCTTCTTCTTGTATGACATACTCCGGAAGTGTAAATGTCGTGCCGAATGTATGCTTAAAATACGTCGCAATATCACGTGCAATTTCAATATGCTGAATTTGATCTTTCCCAACTGGTACATGAGTAGCTTGAAATAGTAATATATCCGCCGCCATTAAGATCGGATACGTATATAATCCCATATTCACTCCTGCATCTATCTCTAAACCCGCTTCTTTATTTTGCTCCACCTTCGCTTTATACGCATGAGCACGGTTCATAAGTCCTTTCGGAGTTAAGCAAGCTAAAATCCAAGCTAATTCTAGAATCTCCGGCACTTCTGTTTGTCGATAAAAAATAACATCTTCTCCAAGTCCAAGTGATAACCAAGTAGCTGCTACCTCTTTGGTATAACTGCTGAACTTTTCTGAATCATGCACAGCATTTAATGCATGATAATCAGCTATAAAGTACAATGCTTTTCCTTCATTATTCTTTGACATTTGTAATGCAGGTTTAATCGCGCCAATATAATTTCCTAAATGCGGATAACCTGTCGGCTTAATTCCTGTTAACATTATTTTTTCACTCACACTAACTCCTCCTTTCTCAAAATAAAAAGAGCCTCTCATCCTTAAAAAGGACGAGAAACTCCCGCGGTACCACCTTAATTAGCTATCATTATAGCTCACTTCAACTTCTTAACGTGAAGTAACCGTCTTTACCTACTCATTTCAGTTAGAAGCTCCAGAGCCCATTCCATATTCATCCCTTACTGATTCTCACCACATATCAGCTCTCTGAAAAGTTTCGAATATGTACTCTTCTCTTTCATTGCTTTTTCGTTATTTTTTTACAGTTTATCACATTTCACTTCCAAACAAACCCGAATTTTCTATTTTATATAGCAGGAATTTCCACTTCAATTGTCTAATCTTATATAGGTTTGCAGAAATATTCAAAACAACTTTGGAGGTTTTTTCATGGTAAAATATATATCCATTTTAGGTTCCACAGGATCCATCGGCACATCTGCATTAGATGTTGTTTCAGCTCATCCTGAACATTTCAAAATCGTCGGTTTAACCGCAAATTATAACATTGATCTTCTTGAGCAACAAATCAAAACGTTTCAACCTCGTATTGTAAGCGTTGCGACAAAAGACTTAGCAGACACGCTTCGTACGCGTATTTCAGCAAATACAAAAATCACACACGGGACTGATGGCTTAATTGCAGTAGCTACTCACCCTGATTCAAATCTTGTATTAAGTTCTGTTGTCGGTGTTTCAGGATTACTCCCAACAATTGAAGCATTAAAAGCAAAGAAAGATATCGCTATTGCTAATAAAGAAACTTTAGTTGCAGCTGGACATATCGTAACTGAACTAGCGAAACAAAACGGATGTCGCTTAATTCCAGTAGATAGTGAGCATTCAGCTATTTTCCAATGTTTAAACGGAGAAAATAATAAAGAGATTGAGAAGTTAATTGTAACAGCTTCCGGTGGTGCTTTTCGTGATAAAACACGTGAAGAAATGCAAACGTTACAAGCTAAGGACGCTTTAAAACATCCAAACTGGTTAATGGGCGCAAAACTAACGATTGATTCTGCCACATTAATGAATAAAGGATTCGAAGTAATGGAAGCGAGATGGCTATTTGATATTCCGTATGAAAAAATTGATGTAATGATTCATAAAGAAAGCATCATTCATTCTTTAGTAGAATTTATTGATGGATCAGTTATGGCACAGCTCGGTGCTCCTGATATGAGAATGCCTATTCAATATGCGTTTCACTATCCTACTCGGCTACCTTCTTCCTATAAAAAATTAAATTTATTAGAAATCAGTAGTTTACATTTTGAAAAACCAGATTTAGAGAAGTTCCCTTGTCTACAATACGCATATGAATGTGGCAAAATCGGTGGTACTACTCCCGCTGTATTAAATGCAGCAAATGAAATTGCGAATGTACGATTCTTAAAAAATGAAATTGTCTTTTTCGATATTGAAAAAACAATTTACAAAACAGTTGAAGCTCATCATAACGTAAAAGACCTTTCACTAGATGCTATATTAGAAGCGGATCAATGGGCGCGCCAATATGCAAATGAATTGTTAATAAAAAAGAGCTAAAACAGTTCCCACTGTTTTAGCTCTTTTTTCACGTATTCAACTTAACAAATCTATAACCGTGCGTAACTAACACTTTTAATATCGCGTATCCTGGAATGGCTAAAATAATGCCCATAATCCCGAATAAGTTTCCGGCAGTTAAAATGATAAATATGATTGTAATTGGGTGAATATCTAGCTTTTTCCCCATTACTTGAGGAGAAATAAATTTACCTTCTGCTAATTGTACAACCATCATAACAATGATTACTTTTAACACCATTGCTGGCGAGTCAATAAATGCGATAATTAACGCTGGTGTAATAGCAATAATTGGTCCTACGTACGGAACGATATTTACAATCATCGCTAAAATCGCAAGTAGTACCGCATATTTAATACCGATAATAAGGTAACCGATTAATAGCATAATACCGATAAACAAGCTCACGATAATTTGCCCTCTAATATACGAGCTAATCGCATAGTGCATATCATCTAGTATTCTCATTGCTGCTGGTTGTCTTTGTTCTGAAATGAATTTTAAGAAGTGATTCGGCAATTGTTCGCCATCTTTTAAAAGATAGAACAATATAAATGGAACCATTACAAATGTTAAAACAACCTCTGTAACAGTACTCAAGAATCCAGTTACATTCCCAGTTACTGATGATAATGACTTTGTAAAATCAACTGTATAGTCTTTTACCATATTCGCAACATTAATATTTAAATTCTCCTGAATTTTACCAAGTAAATTACTTTCCCCGAATCTACGCGCTGCTTGTTCAATCTCATGGCCAAAGTACGGTAAGTTATCAATTAATGCATCAATTTGATCTTTAATAATAGGGATAACAGTTACAACTAAAAACACAAATAATCCGATTACTATTAAGTATATTGAGGCTATCGATACGATTCTTGAAACACCTTTCTTTTCTAAAAGTGAAACGAATGGATGCAAAATATAGAATAGCACGCCTGCCAATAGTACTGGGAAGAAAATTGTTTTTAAAAATACGATAAACGGTGTAAAAACAAATGATATTTTTGTTAGTAATAAAATATTAATAAACAATAACGCAAATCCAAGCAATACCGCCAAATAATTTTGTTCTCTAAAAAACTTTCTTAACTTATCTCTTTTTCTTATATTTATTTTCTCCAATGAAACCACCTCTTCGAATGATGAAAAGCCCTTATTCAGGGCTCTTCATCATAATCTATATCTCTATTTCCTTGCAGCTTTCACTACAAATGATACAATAAGAATTAACACGATTGCACCTAATAATGCCGGCACGACATGAATCCCACCAAATGATGGCCCAAAGGATCCAAATAATCTACCACCTAACGAAGCACCTAATAAACCTGCGATAATATTTCCGAACATACCACCTGGGAAATTTTTACCCGTTATAGAACTAGCAATTGCACCTATAATAGCACCAACTATTAATGTGATAATCCATCCCATTTTTAGTCCTCCATTTCTATTATAGTTTGTATGATTCAATACAAACATATGTATTTATCATTGCTAATCATATTTCACTATAGAAATATATTTACTACTATTTTACATATGGAGATACATATATTATATGCAAAAAAGAAAAATATTGTCAAACTCACCCATAAAGCAATTATATTAATATACCATATTCAAAGGAGGCTTCATTATCTATGATTCTTAAGTTAAATTCCACTTCTTTTGAAGTAGCAACATCCATTTTACAAGTTCAAATTCCAGCCTATAAAGTTGAAGGGGACTACTTAAATAGTACTGCCATACCCCGTTTATATGATACTGTAAACGATATTCAAAGTTGCGTTGAAACATTCTATGGATATTTTTCTGAAAATAAACTTGTCGGCTTTATTTCTTTTGTACAAGAAGAAAAACTAATTGATATCCACAGGTTAGTTGTATCGCCTGATTTTTTTCAAAAAGGAATTGCGACGAAACTCCTAATTTATATATTTAACATGTTCCCTTCTTCTATGACATACATTGTACAAACAGGTAAAGCAAATACCCCTGCTATCGCATTATATAAAAAACACGGCTTCCTTGAAGTAACATACACCGAACTACCTGATGGAATAGTACTTACACAACTGAAAAAACAGAAAAAATAAAATAATTTGACTAATCTTTTTATTTATGATACCTTTTACCTTATAATACCTTTTGCTGAGTCCAAATTTTGGAGCGGGGGAACCAATTTTGTAGCTATGCTACTTGGGGCGAATCTTTTTTTAAGTAGGGAAACTCTCACTTCCCGAGTCCGACAGCTAACCTCGTAAGCGTAATGGGAGAGGAAGGTGCTTTTTGCCTATGTTACACATTTTGCCTCCTTAATTATAAATATGGGATCGATATCAAATAGTCACCTATATTTATAGAAAAGGAGATATGTATTATGTTACGTTTATCTGATCACGCAATAAAAATGATGGAGCAAAGACTTCGACTCGAACAACATCGCACATATCAAGCAAATAAAATTGTAGATAACTTACATCACAAATACTTCTTTCAACATATTTTTCAGCCAAAAAGATAAAGCGAAACTTTAATCAGTGGGGGCATCCCCACTGATTATTAGTTAAACCAATCGGGCTTTTACGGTCCGTTGATCTATCACCTAACTTCTTTACTCTAGCTGAATTTTGTAGTGGGTGTCTTACTGCCCGTTAATGCAGGATAAAAAATTGTTCATTTAACATCAAAAACACAAGGTGTGTCTAAAAAGACATTCCTTGTGTTTTTATATTTCTTATAATATTCTCACTACATTTAAACTTGCCGTAATCGTACCTGCTATTGTAGTCACATGCCCAACACCGAGCGGGCCATTTTGTAATATAAACGTTGAATTTGCACTAGCTACATTTACAAGAAGCGTATTTGAAATAGATGGTTCCAATACTACAGTTGATGTCGTTACATTTTGTATAAAACTCCCTGTTACTTGTGTTCCATTTAATAGTAATCTTACAGATACTACTTCATTCCCACCAGTCGCGTCCCCTTGGAAATAGTAGCTTACTAAATATATTCCTGGCGTCGATACTGTGACAGTTGTAGCACTAGTTAAAGATACACCAGTTCCATATACAGTGGATCCCGAGTTAATTGGAATATTGGCACTTGCTGCAATTGTGCTTGTTGATGTAGAAAAGAAATAGCCACCACCTGTCGATATAGCAGATGATCCTGTTGCTCCAGTTAAGCCGGTTGGGCCTGTTACTCCCGTTCCCCCTGTTGCTCCAGTTATTCCTTGTATGCCTTGTATTCCAGTCGGGCCAGTGGCACCAGTCACTCCCGTCTGGCCGGTTGCTCCCGTCGAACCTGTTATCCCTTGGGGACCTTGGATTCCTTGAAGACCTTGGGGACCCGTTTCTCCAGTCGGGCCGGTTGCTCCCGTTGGACCCATTTCTCCTTGTGATCCTTGAATTCCTTGAGGACCTTGGGGACCCGTTTCTCCAGTCGGACCGGTTGCTCCTGTTGGACCGGTTGGGCCCGCCTGGCCGGTTATTCCTTGTAGACCTTGAGGGCCGGTTGGACCAGTTGGGC
>NZ_JAKUFY010000047.1:0-39822 GCF_022663675.1 Bacillus cereus group sp. BfR-BA-01355 | reverse complement strand
TGTTATATGAAATACAACAGAATAAAATTGATCCAATCGGATTATCCCAATATGCTAGAGCATTTCAATATAAAGAGTGGAAAAAAGTAAAAGGAAATTGGTTGCAAGCGTTAGCAGAGGCTAAAATAAATGTAAAGACACACGTCAAAATAAAAGATACTGGAACCATTAGAAATTAGACTAGTCTATTCTTCTGCTTAAAATTATTTCTAAGTGGAATTTTCCATCTTCTATAATTATTATGTAAAAGATAATAACTCAAAGAAAAATCTACTGGTTAAATGCTAACCAATAGATTTTTCTTTTTTATCTAAGGATTCTTTTAAAGGCACAACAGTTTTACTGTAGTAATCAAGAACTGGTTTCTAATTTAAGTTACTGGAGAGTATAATCCCTACCAGCTTTCATCCCAATAGCAACTCAATGATATAACATTAAAGATATAATCCCTTAACTTAGGGATTTTGACTTTTCAAATTTATACCAATGTCTTAGCTCTATGTACTTTGATATATATGTCCACATCAATATGTTATTGCATCATATACTGAATAGATAATTTAAATTACTTTTAAAAAGGATGATGAGGATGAACCTAGATGATATACAAAAATCCTATGGCGTAATTGTAAGTTTAGGAGGCTTGTGTCAAGTCACTAACCAAATCAAAAGGCACCATTTAAGAACATTTTCTGGACCTTTAGATTGGTTTTATTATCCATCACTTTCAGATGTAAACAGATTACTTCAAAATCGATTTGAAAAATTTATGAAGTTGGAAAATATGGTCATAGAAGGTTCAGAAAGTTACGGTCTTATTGAATCAGAATTTGATAATCAAACTAAATGGGCAGAACGAATTACCTATTGTATAAAGGACACTTATTATAATTGTTTTTCAATGCATGACTTTCCTATTGACTCAGAAAAGGATTGGAAATCAACCTATCCTTCTTTTAAAGCTAAATTAGACACTAGAATTAATCGATTCCTTGAAAAAATAAATAGTAGTGAATCAATTTTATTCATTAGGATTTGGGGAAATCGAGATGAAGCGGTTGAATTAAAAAACGTATTATCCGAAATTACAAATAAAGATTTTAATATTCTTATTGTCAATTTTAAGGAGGATATATCTAATATCGTTGAACAAAATTGGGGAATATCGAGGGTTTGTTCAATTGAACTCCCACGTTATCAGGATAGATGGGAAGGTGATGATTCCGATTGGAATTATATTTTAAATAAAATAACATTAACTTAATACTTTTCTTCTTACTTTTAACATGATTTTTCCAGTACATTAAAATAGGTGTAGAGAAATAAAATTCCCATCTAATTGATACACACTTAATTAATAAACCGTTCATATAATAACTCATAAGTCCTTCTTTATTGAATAAATGGTTCTTTACAAAATTGATTCCATCACTAGAGCACCTTTATACGGTGCTCTTTTTTAAATTTGTAAAATCTACAATGTAATATTTGTTCACTCTTCCTTTAAATAGTTAATTTCCTTCTTAGATTTTTCATTATAAGCTTCTTTAATTCCCTTGATTCCCCTCCCCTTCTTTTATCTTACAAACAAGTAATTTCTTTCATTAGTATTAAATAAAATAAAGCATTGATTTTAGAATAACCTAATTTACATAAGATTGAGAATAAACTACAGTGCGTATTCTTCACGTTTAATCAGCATTTGAATTATAAATCTAACATATATTTTTTAGTTGATTGTCATTATGGTACAACCGTGTATACATTTATCAAACAAACTACATAGTTTAAATTAGTAAAATATATAGAGAGGAAGGAAAGAAATTTATGAAAGTCATAATTTTGTGTGGCGGAAAAGGGCTTCGGATGCAAGGAATTTTAGAGGACATTCCCAAACCATTAGTTCGAGTTCAAGGAAAGCCTCTCCTCTTGCATATAATGAATTGGTATAGAAAATATGGACATTCTGATTTCATTTTGCCCCTAGGATATAAAGGTGAGAAAATTAAAGAATATTTTATGGACTTTAGCTGGAAAGAGAATGACTTTAGTTTGAATTTTAAAACCAATCAATATACGCTACTTCAGGAATTAGAAAATTGGAATATACACTTTATAAATACAGGAATTGATACAATGACCGGGGCAAGGCTAAAAAAACTTGAACCCTTTGTACAGGATGAAACCTTTTTATTAACTTATGGCGATGGATTAGCAAATATAGATATTGATCAACTAATAGCATTCCATAAAGAAAAAGGAAAAATTGCTACATTAACTGGAATTAAAAAAAATAGTCAATATGGCCTATTGACGGTCGAAAATGGAATTGCTATTGATTTTAAAGAAAAACCATTACTTGATGAAGTAATTAATGGCGGTTTTTTTGTATTTAACAAAGAAATATTCGATTATTTAGGTGATAGTGATGATTGTGTTCTAGAAGAAGATCCTCTTCGCAATTTAATAAAAGACAATGAACTCGCAGTCTATGAACACAATGACTTTTGGGCTAGTGTCGATACACCTAAAGATTTAAAAACTGTAGATGAAAGTTGGAATCCTAATAAATTTTAGTGGAGAGGACTGAATAAACATTGAACTCTAATGATAAAAAAATAAGTTTACCTCGATTGTATATCCCCTCTAATGAGAAAATAGTTAACCCGCTTTCAACAGGAATTAAAGCTTCAAATCTCTCCAAAAAAAATACTCAAAAAAGAATGAATCCCCAATTCTATAATCAACAACATGATCTAAATAATCATTTCTGTGTCATTGTAGGTAATGAATATGTCTTGAAAATCATTGCTTTACAGCAATCATTAATGCAGTACTCAGAAAAATTCACGTTGTGGATTTGTTGTATAGACCCTTTTGCATATTCACTATTAAAAGAAATGAATTTAATTAATGTAAACCTGTTACAAGTTGAAGAATTAGAAGATAGTGAACTAAAAGCAATTAAAAGAAAAAGAAAAGTAAATGAATATTGTTGGACTTTAAAATCTGTCTTGATAGAATATTTATTGGTCAATTATGATTTACCATCTATTCTATATTGTGATGGTGATTTATGCTTTTTCTCTGATCCTAATATTATTTTTGAGGAATGGGGTGAATACTCTATTTTCCTTACCCCCCAAAGAGATCGTGATTGGGTAGAAAAAATGTATGGAAAATATCAGGCTGGGCTAATTGGATTTAAGAATGATCTCTATGGACTAAAAAGTGTAAGATGGTGGAAAAATAAATGTCTAGATTGGTGCAGTGCCGAGGCTGAGGAGGGGAAATTTGGAGACCAAAAGTATTTAGATTATATCCCTATATATTTTCCAAAAGTAAAAATTTCAAATAACTTAGGTATAAATGCTGCGCCTTGGAACTGTATATATAATAACGATTATAAAATTGACAAGACTAAAAACGATGTATTTATTGAAAACGACAAACTAGTTGTTTACCATTTTGCATGTATTACTATCTTTAATGAAAATGATTTTGATCTTTGGTCTTTAGGAGCAATTTCAATACCCAATAATATATTAAACCATATTTACACTCCGTATTTAGAGAGAATTCAATTTGTTTTAAATCAATTAAAAAATAAATTCAATAAAGATACTAAACAATTTTTAAGTAAAAAAGATATAAATAAAGCTCAAACCTTATATAAAGATTCACAATTAAGAAGAAAAATGAATCAATCCAATTATTTTATGAACTTTTCCATGATTATAAGTAAAGAACGATTAATTCAAGGATTGACCTCTTATTATTCCTTAGAAAATTTCAACGCTAAATTTACTGTATGGATTTGTTGTATGGATGATTTAACTTATCAAATATTAGAGACATTAAAATTAAAGCACGCCATACTAATTCCAGTAAAAGATATTGAAAATCATGAACTCCTCAGTATAAAAAATGATAGAAGTTTACAAGAATATTGTTGGACATTAAAAGCGCCCCTATGTCTACATGTCCTTAGTCTTTATCCGGAAGTTGATCACATTATATATTGTGATGCTGATATGTATTTCTTTACAGCACCTAATATCATTCTTGATGAATGGTGGAAATACTCTGTATTCCTTTGCCCCCAAAGAAGCTCTACTGAAATTGAAAACATACACGGTATATATCAAGCTGGTTTAGTAGGCTTCAAAAACGATCAAAATAGCAAAGAAATTTTAACATGGTGGAAAGATAAATGCCTAGAATATTGCAATAATCATTATGATGTTGAAATGAATAGATGGGGTGACCAAAAATATTTAAATCACATTCCTAACATCTTTTCTAATATAAAAATCATGACTCATAAAGGTATTGATGCAGCACCTTGGAATGTCATTTTAAATAGCAGTTCTATATCAAAAACAGATAAAAAAGTTTTTATTGATCAAGATGAATTAATAGCTTTTCATTTTGGAAGTATGCAAATTATTAATCCAAATGAGTTCGATTTATGGAAACAAGAAACTTTAGAATTACCTCCAGAAGTTTTAGATTATATATACATTCCTTATATTGAACAATTGAACAAGACATGTCATACCCTTCATAATACTTTTCAAAAATCCCCCTCCTCTTTATTTGCTGACCAAATTGATACAACGACAATAAAAAATTATTTTAAATACTCCTCCCCTCATTACAATTAAGACTGATACTCTCCTTATTTAAAAATAAATCTTAATAAAGGATAGATTTTCACTATGATTACTTCATTTAAAAATAAAACTTTCCTTATTACTGGTGGATACGGTTTTATTGGTTCTCACTTGGCACGAAGACTTTTAAATTTACAAGCACGAATTGTTCTTTTCATAAGAACACCATCAAATTTTTGGAGACTAAAGGATATTATAAAAAATATTGAAACCTATGAAATAGATATACGAGATAGAAAACAAGTACAGGATGCAATAAAGAAAGTTAATCCGGATTATATCTTTCACCTGGCAGCCTATGGTGTAAATTCTGCCCATACAGATTACATGCATGCTATAGAAACAAATATTATAGGGACATGTAACATTATTCAAGCAGCAAAATTGGTGAATTGTAAAAAAATTATCAATTTTGGGAGTAGTTCTGAATACGGTAACAAGATGGAACCTATTCATGAAAATATGTTACTAACTCCTGTGGATATCTACGGAAGTACCAAAGCTGCTGCTACTATACTCGCCCATCAAATTGCTAGCGAAAACAGCATTAATCTTATAACATTAAGACCTTTTGGCATATTCGGAGAAAGCGAGGAGCCACATAAAATTTTTAGCTATATAATCTTGCAAGTATTACAAAACAAAGATGTAAATTTAACTTTCTGTAATCAATTAAGAGATTATTGTTATATAGAAAATATAATAGATGCCTGTATCCTAGCAGTAGAGAATACTACTGTACAAAATGAAATCTTTAATATTGGGAGTGGCACTATTTACCCCTTGAAACATTATGTAGAATTATTATTCAAACATTTGAAAACCAATTCCAGACCAAATTACGGTGCAATTCCATCTAGAACGAATGAAAGATGGGTTCCTGAAGCAGATGTGCAAAAAATAAAAAACTCTCTTTCCTGGGAACCTAGAATTAATATTGAAGAAGGAATTATAAAAACTGTTAATTGGTATAAAAATAATAAACATTTATACCTAATCCCCTAAAAATAGGGTACTAAAGGAGGTGGACTAATTGTTAAATCAAAACTTTAATAATGCTTTTTACGGAAAGACAATTTTAATTACTGGACATACTGGTTTTAAAGGTTCTTGGTTATCCCTATGGTTGAATGAATTAGGTGCTACTGTAATCGGATATTCATTGGATCCTAAAAATAAAAATGATAACTTTAACATTACTAACCTTCAAAACAATATAATTGATATTCGTGGAGACATTAGGGATTTTAATAAATTAAATAAGGTTTTTACAGATTATAAACCTGAAATTGTATTCCATTTAGCTGCCCAACCTCTAGTTAAGTATTCATATGAATATCCTAGAGAAACATACGAGGTAAACGTTGTAGGAACTATGAATGTACTAGAGGCAATTCGATTACATGAATCAGCTAAAATAGGAATTATGGTGACAAGTGACAAGTGCTATGAAAATAAAGAATGGCCTTGGGGTTATCGTGAAATTGATCCTATGGGTGGCCATGACATATATAGCTCAAGCAAAGGATGCTGCGAACTTTTAATTTCTTCCTATCGAAATTCTTACTTTTCAGAAGAAAACTTTTCTCACCACAAGAAAATAATTGCAAGCGTTCGAGCTGGTAATGTAATTGGTGGTGGTGATTGGTCAATAGATAGAATTATTCCTGATTGTATACGAGCATTAGAATCAAACAAAAAGATTATTATTAGAAACCCTACTGCTATTAGACCCTGGCAACATGTACTAGAACCCTTAAGCGGGTATTTACTCCTTACAGAAAAAATTATAAATAATGGTATCCTTTATTCAGGAGCATGGAACTTCGGGCCATCCTTAAGCAATATTGTTCCAGTAGAAAAATTAGTGACAAGTTTACTAGATATTTGGGGCTGTGGGGATTGGACAGCAGAAAATATAGGCGCAATAAATTTTCATGAAGCAAATTTACTAAATCTTGACATTAGCAAAGCAAAATTCAATCTTGATTGGCAACCAAAATGGTCCCTACAACAGACTTTAGAAAATACAATAGAATGGTATAAACATTATAATTCTTACACCAGTTCTGAGATGATAAATCTATGTATTAGCCAAATCAAACAATATTGCATGCTTTGAACTACTCCCACTTACTCATACTTGCTGTGAGTTCCTTATGGAGGGAGTCTTCTTGGTTAAAATAATAAAAGACACATTAATTTTTATAGTCTAAATTATAAACCTACTATACCTAAAATGATGTGATTGTCCATTAACAAAGATTTTATTTCTTCGATTATTTCAAATCAACTATTGACATTATACTGAAGAATAAAGGAATCACATATTTTTCTAGTGATTCCCTTGTTATGAGAAAATACTGTCTTGCTTTAACGACAATACAGTATATGCGATTATTAATTTATTTGTTCTAGTTATGAGAAAATCTATTCCTGTCAAAAGAGCTTTCTTCAAAGAAAAACTTCCTATTTTCTTCTACTTACCCTACCCGAAAAGTAACTAAGTTGAAAATTCCAATAATTATATCTACTATTATAGAATTATACTGAGCTTTAACAATTTTATAATTATCCCCTTCTTGTAGCTATTCCACTAAAGTTCATGCTTATGATTCTCTTATTTATTATCACCAATGTCGATGAATTCATGCATTGCTTATTCTATACACAAATTGCTTTTTGAATTATCTTTTCAGAATAAGTAAAGAAGGCTTTCTCTTTTATGCACTTCTCCCCTACCAGTCTTTAATTTTCCTTTAATCAACATTTAGAACAAATCTTCAAATATAATAGTACATCTTCTATAAAACAAAACCATAAGTAAGATAATTTCACTATTACAAATAATGAGATAGTCTGTTTCACCTTTTTACATTATCCAAAAGAAGAACTTGTAGAAATTCTTACAAGTTCTTCTTTTGTTTTCTTTATTCTTTTCTTATTTACATACGCAAGATTTATACATTTGGTGGTGATACATACTATATGTATCCGATAAAATAATTTAAAAATTAATACGTAATTGATCCGTTTTAAGAAAAGAAAATTTCATAAATCTTCAATCACAGTTTCTAAGTTCACCTGATAGAACGTATAAAGACTCATATTATCTTTTGATAATTTTCGGATGTTTTATTATGAGTATATTCGACATAAATTGATTATTTTTTCTGAATTTTCTTGAAAAATATTGTAATATCACTCCATTTTTTCTTCTATTTTGTTATGATGTTTATAATTAAATTGGATTAGGATTTTTTTAGAAAATGGGGGCGTATATTATGAGTGTTTCAGTAAAGGGAAATGAGCAATTAACCTCTCTATTGAACGACTGGTATCGAGCAATGCTATCTCAACAAGTTATAAAAGCTACTAATCTAAAAAAGAAAATTGATGAAAAAATTAATAAGTTAAGCATTGAACCGGATCAAGAACATCAGGATCAAAATTTGTTACTATACTATTCACTACTCGAATTTCGTTACAAGGTCTTAACAGATAGCCTTGGTATTCAACAAAATAGTTTTGATACTATTAGCGATTATGATATGCCTACAGATCAATTTCTACGATTCTATTATCACTTTTTCAAATCCATTCATTCCACTTTTATATCAAATTATACTGAGGCAGAAGAACATTATAAACTAGCAGAAAAAATATTGGTAGCTATACCAGATGAAATTGAACATGCTGAATTTTACTATAGAATTGCTACTTTCTATCACCATACCTATAACAATCTCGCTTCTATCGAATACGCAAATAAATCGAGAGCAATCTTTTCAAAGTATGAAGGTTATGAAGTAAAAACAGCCTTTTGTAATAGTTTGCTAGGTGGTTGCTGCATCTATTTAAAACAGTACGAACAAGCAGAAGAATATCTACATTGTGCAATTGATTTACTACAAAAAAATAGGGAAGAAGATTCCTTGTTATATGTAAAAAATACTATGGGGTGGCTGTATTCTGATCAAAGTATGTCTACTTTAGCTATTCGTCACCTTTCAGAAGTAACAGAGAAAATCCCTACACACTTCAAGGCCATCTTCCTACAAGCTAAGGAACATTATAAATTAGGAGAACAATCAACGGCCAGCCAACTCATTGATAAGGGATTACAGATTTGCAGAAAAATTCATAACGAAGAATACACACACCACTTCTCTATTTTAAAAAGATTAAACGAAAATATTCCATTGGAAGAATTAGAAAAAATCATTCAAGAAGGAATCTTATACTTTAAGGAAGAAGAATTATGGGAATATGTTGTCGAATACGCTGAATTATTTGCCACAAAATGTAGACAATTAGAGAACCACCAAAAAGTAAGTGACTATTTCCATATTTGTTATCAAGCAAGACAAAAATCAATTGCAAAAGGAGTGTTAAAATAATGAAAAAAATTAGCTTATTATTATCAGGCATTGCTTTTATTGGGGTATTAACGGTGGGAATTTTTCAGTTTTCTAAAACAGATCAGCTTGCTACTCATGGGCATTATCCTGCTCCTTCATATAGTGTTGGCGATTATGGTGGTGCACCACCACAAATTTAATGTAAATGTATTTAAAAACCCTCCAAATGGAGGGTTTTTAAATGGGTTTTCTGCCTGTTCAATACGCGCATAGAGAGTATATATTATACTTATTTACTATGCATTTCCACTCTGTAACAAGATTCTAGCATTCTCTCCTAGAATCTCAACTTAAATCTTAAATCCACCAATTAACTCTTGAAGTTCTTCTGCCATCTGTGCTAATTGTATTGCTGAAGAATTTATCTCTTCCATAGAAGCATGTTGTTCCTCAGATGAACCAGCAATCGTTTGCATACTTGAAGAATTCTCTTTTACAGCCATAGCTATTTGATCAATCGATGTATCGACTTTCATTGCATCAGTAGTCATTGTATTAGATAGTTCCACCATACCATGCACTTTTGACACAATATCATTTGCAGATTTTGAAATCTCATAAAAACTTTGCTTTGTATCGTTCGCAACTTTAATTCCCGACTGTACCTCTACTCCCACTTCATTCATAGCTTTTACAGTCTCATGTACGTCTGCTTGTATTTCCTTAATTAAGCTTCCAATTTCCATCGAAGATTCGGATGATTGCTCTGCTAGCTTCCTAACTTCATCCGCAACAATTGCAAACCCTCGACCCTGTTCTCCTGCTCTAGCTGCTTCAATTGCTGCATTCAATGCTAATAAATTTGTTTGTTCCGCAATATTTTGAATCGCTTCTAATATACTTCCAATTTGTTGCGATTTCTTATCTAATAATTTTATTACATTATCGGATTGAGAAACAGAGTGATGGATAGACTGCATTTGTGCTACAGTTTGTTCTACTAATTGTTCACCTTCATTGGCTTTTTGTTTTGTGTATATGGATGAAGCCGATACTTCAGATGCATTCTCAGCTACATATTGAATATTTCGTGTTACCTCACCAATTAATTCGGCTCCAGACTCAACTTCATTATTTTGAACTTCTGCACTGTTCGAGATTTCTTCCATCTCTTTTGTAATTTGTTCTGTCGCAACACTTGCTTGCTCTACACTAGCAGTTAGTTCCTCAGAAGACGCAGCTACATGTCCTGCAGATGTGTTAATTTGAGAAATAATATTACGTAACGACTCTGCCATTGTATTGAAACTACCACCTAATTGACCAAGTTCATCCTTTGAACGAATATCTATTTTCTCGGTTAAATCTCCTTGACTAATTCTTTGAGCTGAAATGACTAATTGTCTTAGTGGAGTAATTATAGATCTGAGTATGAATAGAATTACAATTCCACCTAACAATAATGAAGCCCCTATTATAGTGAACGTTTTATAAAAAATAGGATTAGTAGCTTCTTCAATTTCTTTCGTAGGCATTACGCCAGCTATTTTCCAACCTGTTTTTTTATTTGTCTTAAAGCTTATGTTTCGATCTTCGCCATTGAGGCTATAAGTAATTACTCCATCTTCTGTCTTGTACAATTCATCCGCTAAAGTTTTCTCTAATTTCTCTCCAGGCTTTAGTGATGGATGAACAACTATAGTTTTATCTTGACTAACTATAGATACAAATCCTTGCTTTCCAATTTTTATCATTTTGGATGTTTTTACGATATCTGTAATATTCAAATCTACGCCAATGACACCACTTTTATCTGCATTTTGCTTTGCAATTGCAATTACCATATTTCCTGTAGACTTTGATTTATAGGGAGATGAAACAATAATCTCTCCATTTGCTTTTACTGCATCCTTATACCAACTACTTTCTAACGGATTAAACCCTTCTGGTATTTTGCCAACAGGTGCATGAATAAATTGATTGTTACTGGATGCCGTATAAATCGTTTCTATCTCTGGATGTAACTGTATATATTGATCAAATTTACTCTGTACATTTTGCGATTGTTCAGGATTATAATCCCCTTGTGTGAGTACCTTTGCAAAATGAGTGACATCTGTATGCTTATTTTCTAATTCATCATCAACAATCTTGTCTAAAATACTTATATTATCTTTTGCTGATTGTAGAATTGTTTCATTAAGATCTGTTTTTGCTTTATTATAAGATGATACTCCTACGATAAGGCTTGGTATAATTAATATTGCTATAAATGCCATAGACAACTTCGTTTTAAGCTTTATTTGTCCCAATCTTTCTTTTATATTAAACACTAGATACTTCTCCTTTTCATTTTTACTACTTATATAGTTTATTTAAATTTTTATCCTATATTTTTCCATATTCATTTATGGTACCATTCGAAATGAAATCACAATTACATCCTATCATCCGCACTTTACCATTTAGCGATTTAAATTTCACAGGCAGAGTTTTATCTGTCCTCCTTTCGAATATGTTTTTTTCTAGATTCAGCAATTATTAGACTACGAATTATTCCAAATAAATTGGATACAACATATACTTCATTTTAAAAATAATTATTGGATTTGTTTGGATAAAAATCTAGTTTAGCGCTAATCCAATCAGATGAAATCCTTACCATAATAAATTAACTAAAACATAAATTCTAAATAGCTGAATAAAATAAATTAGAGAATTACATTGTAACACGTATATACAAGTTTGTAATATTAAAATTTAAAACTTTACTATATTTCATATGCAATATTACATGTGAAAAGCCCTATTTTTTTTGTTATACTATGCATGTGGATTTTTCATTCAAAAATCTACCCAAACGCATATTTATGTATATGCCACCCTAATTGATGAAAGTGAGAAGAATGTTTATCATTTTTCTCACTTTTTTATATTTTAACTGTTTGGTTGTACAAAAATCTTTAGACATTTTATATTTAAATCTTAATAATCTACACCTGTGAATAGTATTATAAAAATAAACTTACAAAGAGAATTAAACTTCTAAATTTAATCTTTGGAATCATTTATTTTCTAAAAAACAATCCCACATCTTTATCAACTCATTTTAGAATATTCAAACAATAATTTTATATACATTACCTGCATAAATTATTCTTTTTCTTTTATATAAGACTTACTTTTTTACTTCTGATAAATTATTAAACATTGGATTATTATACACGTCCCCAAAAACATGAGGTATTTTGTAGAATTTTGTCTATCAATATGTATGTACACCCTTTTGTAGTGGATATAGACTGTGAGGTGTAAGGAGATACCTTACAAAATAATAAAAAGGAGATTATAGAATGAGTAGATTAACAAAATTCTCAAAGTTAGTATTTGCAACTTTAATCGCGGGAAGTAGTTTAAGCACAATTGTTTCGTCACACAGTGTACAAGCTGACACCTTAGATCCTAATTACCAAGACACTGTAAAATTTATATCACCTTCTAGTGCTAGGCCAACATTGGAACAAAAAAACACTATTGTTCCAGATGCAAAAGTTGTTAAAAACCATTATGTAAAGTACTCTAAAGCACATTTCCAAACTAAAGAAAGTATACCAAAAGAGATTTATTATTCTTCAGAAGGCTTTAAGGGCTATATACAGGCAAGTACCGTTTGGGATATGGGAGATCATTTCGCAACACTATATTCCGGAACCGTTATTCGATGTTAGACTTTTAATCCATTCTCTCCTAATGCTTAAAATGATCACTAGCTCACTGCCAATACTGTAATATCTATTGTTCAAAAAATAAACCACAAAATCCTTCGATTTCATGGTTTATCAAATATAAAGATAATGCTAAACGAATACTCTAACATTACCTTCCCCAAAGTTAATTATAGAGTATTTTCAAAAAAAAGACACTCTTGTAGTGTCTTTTTTTTATTATTTAAAAAATTACACCTACTAACATCTTATTGTTGAGACTATTCATTTATTTCAATATGATACTTTTTCATCTCGTATATGCAATAGACAATGATAGCTAAACTCCAACTGACACCATAATAATCATGTGTGTAGAAGTCATATCCCGCCTTAATACCTTTCTCTATTACAACAAATGTAAATCCTAAAGCCACCCATCTGTTAATTTTCATCTTAATAAACGTTAAAGAGATAATTATTAAAAATAAAATATTTGTAAGATGATTTATCATTAGCTCATATTTTTGAATGTATACTGCCATCATACAAGCAACGATATTAGTCGCAATGCCAAAGGCAATCATCGCCCCCCAAACCCTGTCCGAAAGTCCCATTCCTGAGTCAGTCCCTTCCTAAACAAAAATCCTTTTATTTAATTCGTTCCTTCACCCTATTCAAGGTATGCTAAATTATCCTTGTCTGATGAATATCTATTTATCTTTTCATATAGAGCAAACAAAATCTTTACTCATAATTTTTTCTTTATTAGGAAAACTATGTATAAGCCGTTTGAACTAGCGGCTTCACTCTTCTGGTAATGGGGTAGCAATTTATTGAATTGACTAACTCATTCAACCCACTAGCACCGGCAGGCAACAAAATAGTTGTCTGCCATTTTCATGTATACTTTTTCTAACTTTATTACAAACCAAGTGTGTGTTGTACTAATTTCAAAAAGGACAGAATGTCATTTTTGAAATTGTAAAAAATAAGGTCCTGTCTACTTTTGGTATAGGACTTTTTCTTTTCACATATACTATTTTTGAACCTGTTTACCAATACGTGTCCTATTGGTATCTTGAATTCCTCCTAAAAAGGGCTGCAGATACGAATGCATGCCCTTTTATTTACATTGCTACTCTATATTCGATAAAATAATTAAAAACTCAAATATAATATTACATATTTTTCTATTTAGAATTATATTAAGATTTACTTCATAGTCGAATTATGGTTTCGTGTATAATTCAGCAATATGTAAACTGTTTACCTAAAGAAAAGGCACCCAAAAGTGCCTTTTCTTCTTTTAATCTAAAAAACATTTTGCCTTTTCAGTAAGATCCAATTATCCCTCTAATCTAAACCTCATATTTAATCACGGTACTCAAGAGTTTCCATCTATTTCAATATGCCTTATAGTTTAATTTCAAATCAAATTTCCAGCAATATATTTGCTTTCTTACAGATTTCTGTCTTTTTCTTAATTCTGTCAAAATCCTCATGTAGCTATACAAAGAATATATGCTATTATGATTTTGAGAAACTATGCGTTCCCTTAACCCTGTATTTGACCCTGTATTCATTACAGGGTCTTTGTTTATTTTATTTACTTTTAGTTAATACACACCCAATTTCAGTTAAAATTGTTTAAATGTTAATTAATTTTTAAAATAATATATCTATAAGCTCTTTTAGTAAATAAAATATAATATTAGACATATATAACCAACTTGTGGCCATTATTAGTTTTCTAAATATGCACTTCATTAACACTATACAAATAGTGCTAACTATCTTAATTGAATATTAGTAATAGTAAGTATAAACATTATCAATTTACTATATATTACATTTATGTAAAAATAGATGTATGTTAAGCTTATTCAAAATCTTTCCCCTAATAAAGATTTGAAGTAGCATTTCATAATTCTCCTTACTGTTAATATGCCTTGAAAAAGAACCCTATAGGGTTCTTTTTCTTTTCATTATAACCTCAGTAAGTGCTTATTTAACATGCAAAAAGGACCGCTAATTATTTGCAGCCCTTTTACACGTTAATATACACTTGTATTACATACTTAACAATTTATTGTATTAGGTATTTATACAAACTAAACATGCTATTATCATTTAGATATATAACACTTCAAAGTTTAGAAGTATACAATAACAAATCTTTCCCAGCTTCCAGCTACATAACTAGTAGCTGTTAATTCTCTACCACCATTTGCTGATATATATCTACCATTACTTAGTGCTTGTAATACATATATCCTATTGTCTCCACCATTATATAAGATAAACTTTTCCCATGCACCAATTGATGTACGATCTGCTACTACTCTACCATTTGGCTCAAACGAAACATACTTCCCATTACTTTTAGCTTTTAAAGCGTACGTATATAATTCCCCAGTCGAAATTAATTCAAATTTCTCCCATTCATTAACTGCATTACGATTTGCTATTATATTTCCCGAAGGCTCAGCCGAAACATATTGTAAATTTGCTGCCTGTATAGCAACTGTCCAACTTCCATTAAATAAATTCACGCCTTTTAGTGAACCTGCTTTTGATAGATTGGCTGCCGATACATCATTCGATGGTGTAATCATCACTATCATTAAAACCATCGACAACACCATTAAAACTAACCTTTTTGAGATTGTATTACCACTTGCACGTGTTATGAACCTTTTCATTCCCATTCCTCCCTTAATATACATAGAACTCATATATATCATACCAAATATGTAAAATTTTGTAACACTTGAGAGGATTTATCAACAAATACCTTACTATTCTGTTTCTTTTTTCTCAAATCTATAGCAATTAAACATGTATCAATTCTCAAGCACATTTTTTAAATTATTTTCCCCCTGATAAAAAAACGTAGAAATTTTTGGAAACGAAAGTATATACAAAAGAGAGAGTATTTTCATTTCACCTTTCTTTAAATAAAAGCCAAATAGCCGTTCATAATGAACGACTATTTGCATCCAACTAATACTTAGAATGTTTTTCATGTTAATCTATTTTGTTTAATCCCGTTGAAGTAACTTGATAGGTTCTTTTTTTGCCCATATATTCTTGTTTATTATTCTCAAGATTAATAAGTGTAGCGCGTGTTTTTTCCTTTACTGCTTCCCCTTCTATATGGGTAAACTCAATGTAATCTCCCACTTTTACGGGCACGGTTTGGCTTTCAGCAGTTTGTTGTCTATTCCCTACTATTTCCTTATTGTACACAACACCACCATTTGAATTCTTTACTGTAATACTTGCATACGTATTATTAAAGTAAGAATGTGGTACGCCTGCTTCTAAATTCACCTGCATTTTCTCTGTTGTCCTATTATAATCTACTTTTGCGATTTCTCTATCACTATATCCTTTTAAAGACCACCCAAAATGATTTCCATCTAAAACCGTTGTTTCTGGCATTTTTTCTACTTTCTTCAAGCCTTCTTTTGTAACTTCGTACATGCCTTTTTTTCCAAAACTTTCTTGTTTACTGTTACCTACATTTATTAAAGTAGCTCTATGCACACCTTCTAGATGTGTCAGCTCAACATAATCCCCTATTTTAACTGGAACTTTTTGCGATTCAGCATTTTGTTGTTTGTTCCCATAAATATCTTTATTGTATACTACTTTTCCTGATGCATTTTGTACTTTAATACTCGCATATGTTTCATTAAAATAATGATGTGGTACGCCTGCTTTTAAATCAATTTGCATCTCTTCTGTCGACTTATTAAAATTGACTTTTGCAAACTCGAAATCACTAATTCCTTTTAGTGACCATGCAAACTGGTTTCCTTCTAAAATATTATTTTCATTAGGCATATCTGGTTTAATTGGATTAGAATCCGTACTCTTCCAAATCTCTGCTGTTAAAATTGGATATCCTAATGCAGCTACTTTTTGAATAGTATCGTTATTTGGACGTAATCCCCACTTCTCAAAGAAAGGAATCAAATTTTGTTTGGCTACTTTTGATGCTGAAATCATAAATAATTGTTTTTTATTTTCATCAGTTTGTGGAAGTTCACTTGAAGGCATGTCTCTATACAATTGATGCAATTTAGGATAGAAATCCTCTCCATATGCTAGCTGTAGTTGCCAAAGCATAACAAGCTTAACAAAAACATCACTAACTTCGTCATAATTTTTATTAGGTTGTTCTAAGTATTGAAATGCCTTAGTATAAGCACCCTCTTGTTGCAATCTAAAAGGTTGATTAGATGTAAATGCTTTTTCTACAGAAAGGCTGTATATATTATTTTGTACTTCTGTCATATTATAAAATTTCCAAGGTGATTGCTGTCTCAAATGCCCTGCCTCATGCCATGGACCCCAACCATCTTTTATAAATTTATTAATATCTAATACATATTGAATTGCATCTCCTACATATGCAGTTCGATAAGAAGTCGCATACATATAATAATCGGGAGAATGATTTTCTTCTACGTAATGAACATAATGTTTATCTACTTGTTCTTCAGATAATCCAGCTACTTTGTCTTGAATTCGAGTAGCTTCATCCATCTTTTTTAAGAGTTGTACAGGATCTGTATTAGAACCCAACAAATATTTCTTAATACGTGCAGGACTGGCCGTAATTAATACACGTTCTCCTTTTAACTCCACTGCATGTGCATTTGGATATTGGTCCAGCATGTTAATTAAATCTTGTTTCGTATGCTTTCCTAGTTCAAAGAAAGGCGTAGTCGTTCCGCCTGTTGTAATTGTTGTTCGAATGGTACCACCTTGTTGTTTATTATAAAAATAAATCATCCCCCCATTTGGAGATTGGATTGTGTTTATACCTGGTTTTAATGTAAATGATTTTATCTTAGAATCTTCTCTCCAAGAAGCATCATATGAATACGTTCCAATATATACCTGAATATCTTGATTACCTTCTACATTAATCGTTATTTGTTCATTTGGTTTTGCATATAAACCAGTTGGTTCATATGGACTAAATGCCATACTTTTTCTTTCCTGTTGTTTTATTAGCTCAACATCCCCTTTTCCTGGGACTGTAAATGTTCTATTTTCTGATTTAACTGATTTTTCACTTTGCAGTGATGTCGATAAATTTTTTTGCTGCTCCTTTTGCTCCGCAAAGACATCTGATGAAGAAATCATTCCAGTCGCAAGCATAGTTACTGTAGCAGTAGCTGCAAGTATTTTTCTAGTTTTATATTTTGAATTATTCCCCATATTATCTCCTTCATTTTTCCTTAGTACTCTTAAGGATTTTTTGTTTTCTTCTTCATGTTTTTACAATCTAAACTATTCATACTATTTAAGTTGTATCTATTACTCTATATTTTTTCATAAACATCTCCTTTTCTTTATTTATTATTGTATATAAATGTTATTTGATGACACATTAAATAACAACTTTACGATAAACTCATCGATAACAGCTTATTATGTTTTGATTCTGTATTCTAAACTTCCATCCGATTGGAGAAATATATCCAATTGGAGAAATCAGTAAATAATTTTCAACATTTAAGGGTTGGAATCTCACAAAAAATTCATAAAAATTTTTCAGTTTAAAGGTCAATTCAATTGCAACTATATTTGTTTAAACTTCCACCTTTTTTGAAAAAAAGCATCTAATTCTACTTGAATTAGATGCTTACATTTAGTCCTTAGGACAAATATTCTAAACTATTTATGTGGTTGTAAATCTTTTTTTATTACTTCCCAGAGTGAATTATCTTGAGGCACCGGTTTACCCTCTTCATCCCATTTTATTTTTCCTGTTCCCAATTCATAATTCATCCCTGTCCATGTGTCTTCACGGAATGCATAGAATGATTTATGCCAACCTTTTTGGTTGAAGATAGAAATAAGATCTTGCATGTATTGGGTAGCTCCCGGAACAGTACGGTTAATTCCAAACTCCTCTGCAATAATTCGATTAGATGATACATGATTTTTCTTAGACCATTGTTGGATTGGCTTCAAAAATTTCTCTAATCCCTGCTTATTCCACATTACAGGTTTCTCTAAGTCTCCTACTTTTACTAATCCTGGATATTGATATTCTTTATTTTTCTTTTCACCTTGACTCGTTAATTCATATGGTTCATACATATGAAATGCGTAAAGCGTTTTTTTATCCTTTACTGGTTTTAAATATTTAAAAGCCCATGGAGTAGCATATAAACCTGAATCTAAAATAATTGGTGTTTCTTGGTCTACTTCACGAATGGAATTGATTACTTTTTGATACAATCTGTTTAAATCCGCTGTCGTTCCCTTCACTTTTGCATACCATTTCTCGTAATCTTCTGTCCAAAAATCATTATATCTATTATTTTTAGCTGTTTCTGGATGTGGTTCATTTATAATATTATAACCCACCACCGCAGGATAATCTTTTAATTCCAGAGCAAGGTCCTTCCAAAATTGACTTGCTTGTTCTTGATACCTCTCTTCTTCCCATATTCTGTCGTCATTCTTGTTATTATTAAATTGGCGCCATCGATCACCAGGTAAAGATAACATTGTAAGAACAACTTTCATTCCTTGTGATTGTGCGGCATCTAAATCCGCCTTTAATTTTTCTAAATCCTCCTTTACTAATCCCTGATAGTTATCTGCATTACCTATCAGAAAATCCTTTCCAGAAGTATCTGGTTTATCCTCAAATAGAAAATCTTTATCTTTTGCCCATTTATCAGGTGCTAAACGTACATATTCAATATTAGCTTCTTTTGCACTTTTATAGTTTTCAGGTAATGACGTACTATTCATGAAATTAGTACCCTTTCTTTTCGAATCCCAAAAACTAATTTTCGAATCGCCCTTGTGGTATGTATCAGCTCTTACATTCATTTCCTGTACTCCAAAACTCATCATGCCTAATAACGCAACAATTGGCAAAATTTTTTTCACAACTTTTCCTTCTTTCTCTTTATATTTAACACACATAACATACCTTTGTTTTGTTACAGGAATATGGCAAATTTCCATAAAAGCCTTTTTAGTTTATAAGATCGCAGCGTATTCATAAAAATGAATGAGATAATTAGAACATTGCTTCATTTTCAAAGAAACAAAAAAGGAATCCTTTACGGATTCCTTTTTGCAATTCACTCTTTTTCAAATGGTACATTTTGCACCTACTTTTAGTATACCTTATAATTCCCATAAAATAAATAAGATTAACTGAAATTCACTTCAAATTGTGATAGAAAACATAATTAAGAAGCGCAGATAACTAAATATTATCCCTTTTATTAAATAAAAAAGATTAAATAATTCCCCCTCCAAACTAGGACCCCTTTACACTTTTTACAAATATTTCTATAATTAGATAAACCAAAGCATTACCCCATTAACAAAGGGACTCCATAATTGGAGTCCCTTTGTTAATTAGCTATTAAAAATGATAGCATGTGATTATTGTATAATTTCTTCCTTTTTTAGATCTGCATATTCTTCTACGAAATCCCATAAACCTTGCTTTTCGAAGTAAGAAATACTTTTTTCACTTCTTCTAAGAGTTTAATTGCTTCATCTTCATTAAGAGAACGTAAAATATTGAAATGATATACATACTCTTCATTTCCTAATTCCATACAAACTGCTAATCCTTTTTCAAATTGCTTTAAGAATATACAAGCTGGCTCTAATTCTTTTTCACAAGAAGCAACTTTCACCTCATATCCCATTAACCCAAAATACAAGGAATATAGATACTTATTTTACTTTCAAAGGCTGAAACCTTGCTGCATAACTCCTGAAAATAAAGTGAAAAGAGGTTCAAATCCATATGGATAGAACCTCTTTTCACTTTATTTCATACATATACTGATTTTTCATTTATTCATTTTGTATTGTACTTAAAAAAACAATAAATTCATCATCATTTACAGGTTTACTGTAGTAATAGCCCTGAATTAGATAACATGCATTACGTTGTAACACTGTTAATTGTTCTTTCGTTTCTACCCCTTCTGCTATGACTTTCATGTTTAAAGTATGAGCAAGTGAAATAATGGTCTGTATAATTTCACCTCCATCAGTAGAAGTTCCAATCCTATTAACAAATTCTCTTGGAATTTTCAAAGTATCAATTGGATAAAGAGGTAAATACGCTAATGAAGAATAACCTGTACCAAAATCATCAATTGATAAATGTACACCAAATGATTTTAATGCTTTTAACTTTGATAAAGTTTCTTTTTCATCTACCATGGCGATTCGCTCTGTTAATTCCAAATTAATCGAATTAGCAGGTACTCCTATCTCTTCTATGGTATATATAATGGTTTGAACAAAATCTTTCTGTTCAAACTCTATAGCTGATAAATTTATCCCCATCTTTAGATTTGAAAAGCCCGCAGAATGCCATTCTTTCAGTTGTCGACACGCTTTCTGTAACGTCCACTTTCCAATTGAAATAATCTGCGCCGTTTCTTCTGCGATAGGTATAAACTCAAACGGAGAAATCAGCCCAAGTTCTGGATGTTGCCAACGTATTAAAGCCTCTGCACCAATAACCTTACCTTCCTTACTGTCAATTTGTGGTTGATACAATAAAAACAACTCATTATTTTCAATTGCATTTGGTAAATCCTGTTCTAATCGTAATCGACGGGTTACTTTTTGAGATAATGTCTCGTCATACATACAAACAGCATTGTTACCTTTTTCCTTTGCGCTATACATAGCGATATCAGCGTGTTGTAAAAGTGTAGTAGTATTTATTCCTCCAAATGGATACACTGCTATTCCTATACTAAGAGATAAGTAAAAACTATGCTGATTTACTACGAATGGTTCTTCAGTTATAAGAAATAGAGCTTTACACAAATTCAATAGCTGTTGCTCTGTTTGGTTATGGACAATGATTGCAAACTCATCACCACCTATTCTTGCTAGAGGAATTGTCGGTGAAAGACATGTCCTAAAACGTTTGGCAACTTCTTTTAAAACCCTGTCACCAATGGAATGGCCCAGTGTATCATTAATAGTCTTAAAGCGGTTTAAATCAATATACAGGAGCCCAAATTTATCCTGTGTTTTTTGCACACGCTTAATGGATCTATCTAATTCTTGTTGGAAGAATATACGATTTCCAATCTCCGTCACCGTATCATGGAATGCAAGGTAGTTTATCTCATCCTGTTGTTGTTTCATCCTCGTTATGTCTTTTACCATTACATAACTCCCAAAAGTTTGACCTTCTATCATAATAGGAACTATAGTGACATACCAAAACAGCATGTCCTTCTCATTGTTATTTTTCACACGCAACTGTAGTGAAGATGAAGTACATCGTCTCCCTTTCTTTATAGCCGCTTCCAATTCAGATTTATCTTCATCTAAAAAAATAGAGAAGCACTCTTTCCCTATTAATACAGCACTGTCTTTTCCTAATAACATACTTCCAGCCTGGTTTATATTTAATACGATACCAGTTGAATCAATCGTTAAAATAGGATCCGGATGATACTCATATAATGACTTAAATCTTTCTTGATTTTTTACCAAATCATTAGATTTGTTTATTAAATCCCTTGTTCTTTGAGATACTGTTTGTTCTAATTGATTATTAAACACTTTTAATGTTTCAGTTAAATCTTTGTTTTGCATTCGTACGATTGTATGACGAATCAGTACAAATACAAAAGCAATACAATTTCCCGTAATCAATGTAGCTGAAGACGTTTGCTCTTTCAAAGTAAAGCCAATTAAGACTGCAACTGCAAGATAAGGGAATATGCCAAGAAGTTTCTCTCCAAATGTCGGATTAATAATAAAATAATTTCTTTTAGAAGAAGCATCCTTTGGAATTGTAGCAGCAATAGCAATAAATAATAGGAAAACTCTATACAAACACCTTAAAAATATAACTGAACGCTCTGACAAATCACCTTGTAAGTAAAAATACAAATAGTCCGTAATAGCTAATCCAGTTAATACTAGGATAAAAATATACAATTTGCTTTTTGCATTGAAAATAGCAGGTCGAAAGATTAGTGTAACTCCAAGTAATAGAAGCAATAAATCTATAATCGGAAAAATAAATGAGAGAAAAACATCTCCAATTGATAAGAATAAGATATTTGCAGAAGGTTTATTAAATAAATACCACTCTAATGTAAAAATAGCAGTAACAACAATGCATAAATCACAAAGCAAATATGCTTTCTCCCATTTATTACATTCCATCATGATTTTATAAAAGAACGCAAAGAGAAAGAAGAATAAGAAAAGCAACAAAAATACATCAGAGATATTAAAATTTTTTATTGGTAATTCTACATTAAGTACTTGAAAAGCAGATATAAAATTTCCTATCAAGAAACAACCTATCGCAATAATAATGCAAACCCAGAATACTCCTAACTTAATTTTTCTGGATAATATAGAATACAGTAGTGAGATAAATACAGTAGTTTCAACAACTAAAGATGATAGTCGGATATTAAAATCTGATACGAAATAAAGACTTGGAAAAACAAATATAAATATAAAGCAAAAGCTTATATAAGCTATTAAAGCCAATATCAATACATAAAATTGCACATATGCATGTTTACGCAATGGACTCACCTTCTTGAGTTTTTTCTATACTTTTATTAAAAAAATGTCTTGATAGTGGCACAACTCCTACTAAATTTAAATGTGTGTTACCTATTATCCATATTATGACCTTTTTAAAAGATTTCTTTCTACATACAACAGTCTTGTTAACTTTTTGTAGATGTTTACAATTATCAATACTGAGGATTCCAAAAAGGATAAGCTGAAAAATGTAGTTTTTTAAGTATTTGCGTATCGTAAATTTGGCGGGTACAACTTATCTACCCTTTAAATATGAGATAGAATCTAATCCTCTATTGGATTATAGTTAGTTGCTACCTGTCACACTTAAAAAGGAATGAAAATATACTATCATTAACATAGCAATTCGAATTAGTTTACGGAACCGACTGTAACTATTATAGTTACAACAAAGGTTGATGTCAATTTCATATTCTCCCTTTTTAACGGACAAAAGACATGACCTATTGAACAAAAATTTGATGTTTATAAAAAGAGAGGTAAAATTTTATCTCCTTACTCAAAGAATTATAAATGATCTAGGATTAGATGAAATTGAAGCTAATATTGCATCTCCCTAAAAAGAATGTTACTCTAAAAATAGAATTATGAAAGGAATGATGGATGAATAATGATTAACTAATTTATATTTTAAGTTGAATTTTATAACTTCAAACTACAAAATATAGGGTTAGTCTATCCATTTTTAAAATTCAGTTCATACTTTATTTGTCATGATTCAAATGATTAATAAGTACTTATTAAGTATAGACGAAAGACTAATCCTTCCGATTACAAATTGGGGGATTTTTTTATTCCCGTTTAGCTTAGTTGAAACTTACTAATTGTTAAATGTACTTCACAAATAAAGGAGCGAAAAAAATGAGTACTTCAGACACTATTGTTACACATGTAATGCTCTATATAAGTCGTTAATATCCATCAAACTTATATAGAGGAATTAAAAAATGGATGGATGTTCCGACTTTATATGAAACGTTTCGATATATAAAGGAGGAATTATTATGTCAATGATAAAGGTCCAAGACTTAACTTTTTCATACCCAGGTAGCTTTGATAATATTTTTGAAAGTGTAAACTTCCAAATAGATACGGATTGGAAGCTAGGATTTATTGGTAGAAACGGACGAGGTAAAACGACATTCTTTAATTTATTGTTAGGGAATTATGAGTATAGCGGGAAAATCCTTGCTTCGGTAGAATTCAATTACTTCCCCTACTCTGTTTCAGATAGGAACAAATTCACTCATGAAATCCTTGAAGAAATTTGTCCCCAAGCCGCAGATTGGGAATTTCTACGTGAGATATCCTATTTAAATGTTGATGCTGAGGTCATGTACAGACCATTTAAAACATTATCAAATGGGGAACAAACAAAGGTGTTGCTTGCTGCACTGTTTTTAAATGCGGGTCAATTCCTATTAATTGATGAACCAACAAATCACTTAGATACAGATGCACGAAAGATAGTCTCTAATTATCTAAGGAAGAAAAAAGGATTTATTTTAATTTCACATGACAGAATCTTTTTAGATGGGTGCGTTGACCATATCCTATCTATTAATAGAGCAAATATTGAAATTCAAAGTGGTAACTATTCTTCTTGGAAGTTAAATTTTGATAGACAGCAAGAGCACGAGAAGGCTACAAATGAGCGTCTACAAAAAGACATAGGGAGATTAAAACAGTCTTCCAAACGATCAGCAAGTTGGTCTCATGACGTGGAAGCTTCAAAAAATGGAACGAGGAATTCAGGCTCTAAGTTGGATAAGGGGTTTGTAGGACATAAAGCAGCCAAGATGATGAAAAGAGCAAAAAACCTTGAATCAAGGCAACAAAAAGCTATTGAGGAAAAGTCAAAATTACTAAAAAATGTGGAAAAAACTGAGTCATTAAAATTGGAACAATTGCAATTTAAATCAAATGAATTGGTTACTTTGGTTGACGTGTCCGTTAAGTACAATGACCAAATTGTGAATGAGCCGATTAGCTTCATAGTTGAACAAGGTGACCGAATTGTACTTGATGGAACGAATGGGAGCGGAAAAAGTAGTATCCTAAAACTACTTCTAGGACATCCGATACAGCATACAGGCTTAGTTACTTTAGGTACAGGACTCATCATTTCCTATGTCCAACAAGATACTTCTCATTTGAAGGGGTCGCTATCAGACTTCATTGAAGAGCACAAGATTGATGAAACCTTATTTAAATCCATCCTAAGTAAGATGGACTTTGATCGAATTCAATTCGAGAAAGATATATCTCATTATTCTGGTGGACAAAAGAAAAAACTGCTTATCGCTAAAAGTTTATGTGAAAAAGCCCATATATATATATGGGACGAACCACTAAATTTTATAGATATCTATTCCCGTATGCAGATTGAAGAACTTATTCAACAATTTAATCCCACAATGGTTATTGTTGAGCATGATAAAGCATTTCAACAAACAGTTGCAACAAAAACTATATCTATGTAGCTCAAAACGAATACTTGAAAATATAATCATTAACTTGAGTCCTTGAACTATAAAAACCTTAATGACGTGTTGAAAAAAGCCTAATTTCTCTACAATACATTGAGAAATTAGGCTTTAAATAGTAATAACAGAATTCATAAATACTGAATAATTTACACGTTAGGTTTATCTGTTAATGCAGTAACAATCCTGTCCACTAAGTCTTCTGGCATCCATTCATGATTTGTATCGTTCGTTTCATTTGGCCCTAAAGAATCAATAAACTTTTTAAACTTTGGAAATAAAACAATAGAAGTGATCCAATGTATCGTATGATTTATGGAGAAGAAATGAAAAACTCCTTGCTTTTCACCCTCCTGTAATATTTCTTTTAACTGTTCAAAATTACCTATGAAATACGGTTTAATCTTTTCTAATCGTGCACTTTCCTTAATAATCTCCTCATATGCCAATGATCCAATTTCAGGGTTCTCTTTTATATGTTTAGTAAAAACCGTTAGATATTCTCTAAGGGCATCGATAGGTTTAAATTGATTCTTCTCAAGAAAATTGGGTAGCTCATTAGCAAGACCATATTTCTTAAACACCTCATAATATAGGTTTTCTTTCCCATTAAAATAGTAAGAGGCCATAGCAACATTCACTTTCGCTTCTTTTGCGATTTCTTGTATGCTCGTACCTTCGTAGCCACGCTCTCCAAATTTTTTCTTAGCAGCCTTTAAGATATTTTCCATCGTCTGCTCTCGAGATTTCCCCATTTCACACACCTCAAATAGTATATATTTCACTTCAAAAACCCAATAAGGACTTTGAATAGAGTATCTTTTTAATGAAATTTAATTATATATTTAAAGTGGTAACTTAACAACCGATGAAGTTCTGATTACTTTAAACAATATCCCCTTGCGTAGCATCAATAGTTTTCAAATACTTTACGCTCTTTTCTAATTGAGTAAAAGAATAGACAAAAAACATCTAATTTTATCTTAATTTCGTGTGCGAATAAAAACATAATAAGGACCAAAGTTTATCCATTTTATAGATAAACTTTGGTCCTTTCGTTACATTATACAGATTTAAAATAAAATGAAACTTTAATCAGCCCTCACCAATCAGGCTTTTAGGTGCAGCAGGGCCCCCACCTAACTTCTTTGCTTCCGCTGAATTTTGAGGTGAGGGGTCTTACTGCCCACAAATAGCGGGATAAACTAGTATACTCGTAGCTTGATGAGAGAATTATCCATCAATCGTCCATCATTTTCTGACTAGATCTGTTTAATCTCGATATAAGGTCCTTTAATGTTTAATTTGTTAATATCATTAGATATATTGCCTACAGTTGATTTTTCATTAAAAGTATAGACCTTTTCACCATTTACAAAGATACCCCAATTCTTATCTTCATAACTGATACCATAACCAGCATTGCTAGACGTAGCTTTGAGTTGATTTCCATTCATTGAAAGAGATAACTTCCCTTTTCCTTTGTTAAGTTTATCATTCACGCTGTTGATACTATTCATTTGTTCTTCAAGGAATTTTTGGTTATCAAGAGTAACTTGATGGTTTTTCCAGTCTAATTTATAGTGGTTCGTAAAGAATTCATTATATGTATCTTTATTATTTGTTCCCCACCATTTTGAACTTACCCACTCAATATTGTACTGATCTGAAATTCTACGATTTGTTATTTTTAAATCTGATGTAGTTTCTGTTTTATCAGCAGTAATAACCGCTACTACGTTTGGAGAAAAACCATATCCTGTTAAAGCTGGTACTGTATCTTTTGAAACAAAATTATTCGTTCCTTCATTATAACTACGTGATTTCATAAATAGTTGATTACCATAGAAAGTATTGAATGAATCACGATTATAAATTCCCCACTCTGGGAAATTAAATGATTGGAATCCTACTTTCCAATTTAATTTCTTATCTGTGTGAGTCTCTAATACCGTTTTATAATCTACTTGATCATAAGATACACTTTCTTTCCAAGCAAAGCTACCTGTGATACTTGCATCGGCATTTGGCCCTTTATCATTTACTCCTACTTTAACACTTCCACCAAGTGTATACCCTACCTCAGAAGTGACCTTTGCTGAAGTCATTGTATTAACTGGGGCAGCTTTATGGAACTGAGCACTATCACCACTTGTTATTTCTGCTTCAGTATGATAAGCTGATGGCCATTTTAAGCCTGCGTTATAGTATCCACTATTAACTGTATATTTAGCATCAATATTACTACCATCAGTGGTCACAATTGCAATCTTTTTATCTGCGTAAGGATCCTCAATAAAAGAAACCTTTATCGAATTTTTGATATTCTGCTTCATGTCATAAGTAGTTTTAAAACTATTATAGACCTTCCCACCATTTTGAAGATTTTCTACAGTTCCTTTAGAATCTGCAAATGCAGATGTTGCTTGTAAACTAAATGATCCAGACATAATAACGGACGCTACCGCAACACATTTAGCTATTTCTTTTGCTTTTTTCATACAGACAGCCACTCCTTCTTAAACATTTAAAAGATATAAATATATTATTTCTAGTTCGCAAAAATAGAGATAGATTCATAGCCATACAATATAGAAATTCATTAACTTTTATGACACTAACTAAAAACACATGTTTCACTAATCTTCCTCTCACTATTATTGATAACTATTATCAATAATATTAAAACATAAAATAAAAATTTAAACAATAATTTTAAATACAAATTTAAAATTATTGTTTAAAAAAACACAAAAAAATTATAGAATTCTTCATTTCGAGAATTACTATATTTTCAATTACTTATTACAGCCTATATTCAGATACATTATTTCCTTTCCATTCATAATAATCTAAAATTCCTTCATAAATGGCTTCTGCTGCAATTTGTCTGCCATCTTCCGTAGATAATTTACTGTAATCAATACCATTATCTATAAACGCCAGTTCCGTCAACACAGCTGGCATGTCATTTTCCCTTATTACATGAAGGTCTCCATGTTTAACTCCTCTGTCTCGTGTTTGAAGTGCCTCTACTAAACGTGTTTGAATTTTTTCTGCTAAAACACGACTTTCTTCCACATGAGGATTTGTTTTTTCGGATTTAGAAGATTTATAGTAATATGTTTCTGTCCCTTTTGCATTACCATTAAAAGCATTTGCATGTACGCTTATAAAGATATCACCCTGATTTTTCTTAGCAAATTTAACACGTTCCTGTAAAGAACTTTTTTGATCATGCCCCGGTCTATTATCAGATTGACGAGTTAATAAAACTGTAAATGGTGTATGCTTTTCAAGTAATTGTTGTAGACGTAAAGAAGTGTCTAGTACAATCTTACTTTCAGGTAATCCCTTTGTGGATTTCCCAGGATCTTCGCCACCATGTCCAGGATCAATAATGATTGTTTTGCTTTCTAATGGGTTTTGGGGACGATGTTGCATCATATCTGTTTTTGCAGTAAGTTGAGCAGCTTCAGCACGTGTTATAAATCTATTTGGTTGCCAACCGTTCTCAGTACCATTGGAAATTTTCAAACCGATTAAAATATTGGCATATTTTTCTCCCCAATGCCCTTTTAAATCTTCAAATTTAACCTGCTCATTATGATTTGCTGCGCTTTGTAGTTTATATGCATTTACTAGCATCGTAGCCATAGCAGCACGAGTTACTTTTCCGGATGGATTGAAGATTCCATTACCCTCACCTTTAACAATACCAGCTTTTTCAGCAGCAGCAATATACGGAGTAGCCCAGTGGTTTTGTGAATCTGTAAATGATGGTTTTGCATTAGAGTCAATTTGTATACCTAAAACTTTTGTCATAATTTTTGTAGCCGAAGCTCTGTCTAATGAGTCATTTGAACCGAACGTTCCGTCTGGATAGCCATTCAATACCTGTTTATCAACTAAATAATTAACGGATTTGTCCGCCCATGCAGGAACATCTGGGAACTTATGAGTATTTGCAAATGTATTAGATGAGTAGGTTAATAGACTTCCAGCAAGAATTCCTGTAGCAATTAATTTGTATTTCAAAATGTAACACCTCTATCAAATTATTACAATTTGGTAAATATATCATTTATAATTAATCTTTAAATAATACGACCTTGAATAAAGAATAGATTAAGTTGTTTATATTAATATATATCAGATAATAAATTTAAAATCGAATTATTGCTCCAAAAATAATCCTCGGACATACACTTATAGATAAAGATTATTAAATATACTCACCAACATTGTGTAACCAGTATAGTTACTTATACATACGAGTGTCAATTAAAATAACCTTACAATTTTGTAAGATAATCACCTTAATAGTAAATCAAGTAATTATTAAATAATATAAATAGTTACTAGATATAATAAAATAACACTCTTAAATTTTGAACAAAAACTAATTGTTTTGATAGGAAAATAACTTATAACACCCACATTGTTAACAATGCTTTTGAATCCTACTTTACTCTATAATTCTCTGTTATATCCCAACGTGAATGCTCCTATAATATAGTCAATTGCTGCAATGAATATATTCCCTCAAAAAACATCTCCAGAAGCCATCGAAAGTAGCCTTTATTAATACACCTACACAATCCATCTTTTCACTCCCCTAAGACATCCTCAAATTTTACAAGGAATGAAAAAAGAAGAGGGATACCTTCCCTCTTCACTAAAAAAATTAAAAAACACCTTAATTTATATCCCCTGCCTTTTACAATCTCACGTCTATTGATAGCCCGTTTAATTCTTCAATTCTATTTTCATAGATTCATGTATTCTTCTAAAGTCTGCTTTTGTTCATATATATTTTCAGCAATATCTCCTACATAGCGAATATGCCAAGGTTCATATGCATAACCTGTAATACTTTCCTTCCCCTTAGGATAACGAATGATAAACCCTGCACGATGCGCGTTTTCTTTCAGCCATTTTCCTTCCTTCGTATTAGCAAAAGATAGCTCTAATTCATTGTTCGCACTTTTAGAAGAAACATCCATTGTTAACCCTGTTTGATGTTCGCTATGTCCTGGTTTTGCCGAGAAGCGATCCGTATGCTCTTGTCCTTTTCTTTTCACATTGTTCGCATACAGTCGTTGTTGATAATCATAGGAACGAAATCCCGAAACAGCATTTAACTGAATCCCCTCCTGCTTTGCTAAATCAAATAACTTTTCCAGTGCTTCTGCCGCCTCTTTACGGAGGTGGCTCTTTTCTACCGTTCCACTAAATGAGAATGGTACATTTGGTACAACTAAATCCTCTGGTTTATAGTCTTCGGGTAATCCATATTCCTTATTAACTACAGCCTGTATACTAGCAAAAGAACTTTCATTGTATTTTGATTGCCCTTTTCCTCTACTATCTTTCTCTTTATTTATGGAGTTTTCACGAGATTCATAGTTCGTCTTATCTGGTTCTTTACCAATAGATTGATTGGTGTAAATTATAAAAAGACCTAACATCATAATTACACAACTGAAAATCCCTACTAATTTAAGTCTCATTATTCATTTCCTTCCTGCAACTCTTACTGTTTCTCGTTCATAATATCTCAACCATATCAAATTCATATTAATTTGAAGTGAACTTTTGTTCTTAACATATTTCTTAATAGAAAGACTATATATCCTTCTATTTGTTTGACATCATTAAGATGCTCACAAATATAAATAAATTCTATGGCTACATATAGATAAAAAATCTAAAAATTTATATAACCAGATTAGAAGTGTAGCATATTATTGTTGAAGGGTCTTGGTATAATGCTAGGCATTAATGTAAAAAAAACAAATGAAGAGTTAATTATTTCATGGCGATTGGCGGAGATTACAATTCCATTACGTGATGTGATTGAGGTTACCGAAGATGCTACCTATGCTGGTGTTGAAGACGTAGATGTAATACGTATTGGAGCAGCTTATGGGACAACAGACCGTATTTTAATTAAAACAGTAAAACAAAATTATATATTATTTACTACAAATAAAGTTGCTATTTTAAATGCCATTCAGACTTAAATATAGGAGTTTTCTTGGCTAAAATGATAAAAATAAGCACATCTTGTTATAAAAACAGATGTGCTTATTTTTAATTTCTATGCATTTTTACGTTTTAAGAAAATCACTCCACCAACAATTAACAGTAATGCTCCTGCAGCCATAGAGATCCAACTTGTAAGATTAGTACCTGTTTGTGGTAACCATCCAATTTTAGATTGGATTTCTTTCTTAGGTTGTGGTTGTTCTTTTACTTGCTCGTTAGGTTGCTCTGGTGTTGGAGTATTTTCATCCGAATTCGGCTGTTCTGGTTTAGGTTGTTCCGGCTTTACCTCTTTAAATTTCACTGTTTGTCCCTTATCTTCAATTTCAGCGTGAATAGCTATTAATATATTATCTTGATACAGTTCTTCAAATACTACTACTTCTTTACCTTGTAATGCAGAAGCATTACATGTGAAATCTAGTATGATAGAACCATTCTTCTCTTTAGCAGTAAACTTAGATTCTACTGTTACCTCTTTACCATCAACTAATAATGGCTTGTTTGTTGCTTTATCCATTAGTTTACCTTTTACAACGTACTCTTTACCCACGATTAAGTCTTTGTATTCCACTTTATCTTGGATTGTTACAGATTTAGAAGCGTCTAACTCTTTAGAACCATCAGCTTTATTTGTAGCTGTCGTTTTAATAGAAGGTTCTACAAACCGAACTGTTTGACCTACATCATTAATGTCAGCATGAGTTGCAATTACTTGACCTTCATGTAATAAGTCTTCAAACACGACTACTTCTCTTCCTTGCTGTTCAGCACCAACAAAAGTAAAGTCTAATGTTACAAAACCGTTCTTTTCTTTTGCAGTAAACTTCGTTTCAGCTGTTACTTCTTTTCCATCAATTAATAATGGTTTGTTAATAGCTTTGTTCATAAGTTTACCTTTTACAGTGTACTCTTTACCTACAACTAAGTTAGTATACTCCACTTTGTCTTGAATAGTGATAGAATCCTTTGAATGAATCTCTTTTCCACCATCAGCTTTGTTTGTAGCTGTCGTTTTTACTGATGGCTTAACGAACTTAACTGTTTGACCTTTATCATTGATATCAGCATGTGTCGTAACAACTTTTCCGTCTTTCAGTAACTCTTCGAATACTACTACTTCTTTTTCTTCTAAACCAGTTGCATCAAAAGTAAAATCTAGTGTAATAAAACCATTTGCTTCTGTTGGTGTAAACTTCGTTTCAGCAGTTACTTCTTTACCATTTACAACTAATGGTTTATTAGTCTCTTTATTCATTAATTTACCTTTTACAGTGTACTCTTTACCTACTTGTAGATCTTTGTATTCCACTTTATCTTGGATTGTTACAGACTTAGACGTGTGCATTTCTTTTGTACCATCTGTTTTATCAGTAGCTGTTGTTTTTATTGAAGGAATCTTTTCATCTTTGACAATGTGTTTAATGATTTGACCATTCTCTTTAATTTCAAAAGAGAACGTTTCTTCATTTAATACATAACCTTTTGGTGCAACAGTTTCTTTATATGTGTATTTTCCAAATGGTAACTTTTCAAATTTAGCGATTCCTTTATCGTCTGTTTTTCCTTTTACTACTTCTTTTCCTGCTTCGTTATAAATCGTAAATTCTGCATTTGGAAGCTTGTTATTTCCATCAGCTACATCTACCTTTGTAATTTCTAGATCACCTTTGATAAGATGATTAACTGCCAATAACTCAATAATCTTTCCATGTTCCTTTATTTCGAACATAATTGGTTCTTTAACAAGAACATAACCATTTGGAGAAGCCTTTTCTACAAATGAATATTTACCATACGCTAAATCTTTGACGTTAATCTCACCATTTTTATCTGTTTTATATTCACCAATTACTTTTCCACTTGCATCTTTTAGCTCGAATTCTGCACCTTCTAATTTTTTACTAACATCTTCATTATCCACTTTAAGTAATTTTACACTACCTTTTACTTCTGTATTTTCCACTGTAAAAGTAAGTGTTTTATTGTGCTCTTTAATTTCAAAAGGATACTTTGTTTTATTTCCAATATATCCATTAGGTGTTTGTGTCTCTAAGAAATAATATTTACCATACGTAAGACCTTCAACGTTTGCAATTCCATTTTCTTTTGTTACTACTTTTTTCACTTCTTTACCATCTTCAGTGAAGACTGTGAATTCAACATTTGGTAAAACCTTTCCTGAATCACTAAGCTTTTTAATTTCGATGTTACCTTTTACTTTGTTATTTACTATTTGGACAGCTCCTGTTTCTCCTGTCTTAACTTCAATAGTTTGTGGTTTATCATCTGAAACATAGCCTGTTGGTGCTTTAATTTCTTTTAATGTGTAAGTACCAATTGGTAAGTTGTTTAATTCTGCTATACCATCAGCACCAGTCGTGATTTTTCCAACTGATTCATTATTTGCATTAAAGACCTCAAATACTGCATCAGCTAAAACTTCTCCATTTTCTCCAACCTTTTTAATTTTTAAAGAACCAGCTGCTTCCCAATTTACTGCAAGATCACTACTAAGCTTTTCTTCATTTCTTTCTAATAGTACTGTAGCATTCTGAACAGTATCCGTACCACGGTAAGCAATTGCTTGAACTTTTGTTAAGTTTGCAGCAACACTTAGATTAAATTCACCTGTTTTAGTATTTTTAGGAATTTGGATACGGAATTTCTCTCCAACTGAAAGTTGATCTTTCACTTCACCATTTTCACTAACAATTTTTACTCCATTAGGTGCATTTTTTGCTACTACTTTATAAGAACCACCCTTAGCATTTGTTTGTACTGTATATAGATTTGTTTCGAAGAACTCACCTTTTAATTCTGCTTTTTGTTTTTCAACTGGGATAACATTCATATAAATATCTTGTGTATCGCCGCTATTGTTAGCAGCATTGATAATTGCCTTAGCTGCTTTTTCAACATTTTTATTCTCATGTTTCAGTTCATTTACATCAAGTTGACCTAATGCATTCCAAACTGCAAGCTGAGTTGCGTAGTGTGCCTCATTCTGATTAGCTACTCCCAACTGCTGAACACTTTTTTGCGGGAAACCGTTTAATAGGACCCTATATACTACATTATCTGTTTTCCCCATTTCAGGAAGATCTTCACCATTTGGTGATTTTAGTCCAAGAGTTAAGCAATAAGCAATTTGACCACTTGAATTTTTAATCATTTCAGTTCGAATGTGCTTTCCTAAACTATTACTATAACTCCAGTTCATTGAATATTTCTCGTGCGTCATAACCTCTGCACTAGCCCTAGGTAAAAATACATTAAGGAATAATGCCAGTACTGATAATAATGTAAAAACTCTTATAATGACTCTCTTACCCAATTTTGTAACCTCCCTAGAATAAATTAATCCGAGTATATATCGCAATATCTAAAACATTCACGATCGACCCCATTATCATTATAAAACAATAAATTACAAATATTAAATAATTTTAATGAAATAGTCAAAAAATTTACACATTTTATTATTTATCAAGTTTTTTAACGAATTTACTATATACAAATTCTAAAACACGCCTACAATTTAAAAGACAAATATGTATGTTAAATATATAAATAGCAATTCCTTTGCTCCAGTTATTAATCTTCTATTAACCTTCCCCTTATTAAAAATAGCCTTTTCATTTTCTTGTTAATCCGAGTAATTTATACACCTCTTTTAATCTATTAATTCTCTATTGCGCTCCTTCATTGAGATATAAGGGTGACTCTTCATTCAAAGAATAAAGTAAAACTTTATTCAGCCCGATCCCCATCTAACTTCTCTGCTTTGAGCCTTACTGCCCACAAATAGCAGGATACATTATGCAACATTGCATTTGATAATCATTTTTAATGTAACTATAATGATTACATGATTACTATTAGTCCAATATTCTACATGGAGGTTTTATTATGCTTAAAAAAATTATTGTATCTTCTATGGCGCTTACTATGTTCGGTGGAGCTGCAACTATGCTAGAGGCACCTACTGCTCAAGCAGCTTCTTATAACTCAACATCATCCTCTTACTTTGATGTCACTCCTGAAGAGGCCGTGGCTTTCTATCAATCTCAAGACTATAAAAAATTAAAAGTATTTTTGGATGACTTTGAAGCTAGAAACCCTTATGCCCCAGGTGGAGGCTACGCTCAAGGTAGTGTACGTATGCAAAAATTCAACGATGCTCTTAGAGATGCCAAATTAACAAATGTCTACCAAGAATTTATTAGAATCTCTTACTACAATCATTATCCAGAACCAAAATAATCACAACGGATAAAGTGAAACTTTAATCAGTGGGGGTTTACTGGCAGCCCGACCCCCACCTAACTTCTTTGCTTCCGCTGAATTTTGAGGTGGGAGTCTTACTGCCAGTTAATGCGGGATTAAATGTTTATTATTTCTATAACTTAGCCTAATTTTAAATGTATAACCTAAAAATAATTACTAAAAACCACTCATATAAGAGTGGTTTTTCTATTTCCCCATATAATTTAGCTGAATATTACATCATCTTTATTTTAATATCTTTTATAGTAGACATTCTCTCGTTGACACAAACTAGTAGATTAGCAATGAAAATATCAAAATATATTTATAGGTGGTTGGAAGTAATTGTTTTCTGTTTAATAGCAAAAAAGAACACCCTCTCACAATTAGATAAGGTGCTCGTTTTCATTTTTATCGGTAATTCTCAATTCAATTTAGCTTCTTTCCAATAAGTAAAGATTAAATTAACTTAAAAACAAAGCGTTTTAAATTTAATTCATAGATCTTACTGAAACTTGGAATTGCCCCTTAGAACCATCATCATTTGAAACGTAAATTTTATATGTTCCATTCGGTAATGGAGATAAAGCATTCCGTACATTTGTAACATTAATTTGTTGTTCTCCAGGTTTTATATAACCACCAACAATTAGCTCTGTATTTGGACCTTTTACACTATATCCCATTGTATTTTGACCATTATTTTTCATAGAGAAGCTTAAGTCAGTACTCCCATCATATACGAAAGAAGTTTCAGCCTCGCCACTATAATCCATTGTTTGGGTTAATAATAAGTCTGCAGAAACATGTTCAACTACATGAATTGGATCATTCGTTTTGTGTACTTCTTCAGCATAAGTATTATTCCCTAACACACCAAGTGTTAATGCTGAAACTACTCCACAACTAAGCACTAGTTTATTTAACTTCATTTTAAGTTCCCCCTTGATGTTTGTATTCTATTACCATCATACATCCTTTTCCAAGTGCGTTTTTATGTAATAATTCATATCTATAAAACTATATATCTTAACTTTTTGTATTAACAGTTATTGAGAACCCCACATAGATAAAGCTACAATATTACGCTTCATAAAAAACATGTAAATTTTAAAGTCTTTTTCTAACAAAGTTTTATACGAGTAAGTACCAAAATACTCACATAAATAGCATTTCTATTTCAGATAAAATGTACTAATAAAATTTTTCTAAAATTTCACTTTGTAATTTGATATATTCCATGTTAATATAACGGAGGCTACAAAACAGAAGTCACCACGCATATCATTTTCACAGAATATTCATACTTAAAAAACCTTATTTTATCAGTAACTAAATCCCGATTTTACCCATACAAAAGTTAGTTGATAATTTCATATGTACATAAATTTAAATAGATTTTTTCTATTTTCCTTATCAATTTTAATACGAGTAATATAACAGCATGTTTTTCAAGTACCCTTCCTTTTTTAGATAAAAAGTCTACTAATACTAAACATCTATGTCCAACTCATACATAATTCTACTTACAAACTATCGGAGATGCAAAACTATGGGAATTTCTACTCTTTTATTAAATACCTTTATTATAATAATTTGTATCCTTAGCTATCACGTATTTTGGCTAGAGTTTAAAGAAAAAACAACATGTAATAATATGTTATTTTCTATCCTTTCCTCCATTGCTATTATTTTTTGTATGACTTTTCCTTTTCATTTACATGTGGGATTTATTTATGATTTACGTTTTATTCCTATTATATTAGTTTTTCTATATGGAAATACAAAAAACATTATTTTTATAGGAATTTTATATCTTTCTTATCGGTTTTACTTAGGCGGAAATGGCGTTCTTCCATCATTTATTATCTTCACTATTATTTTTGGTATAACAATGCTCTTTCGTTACCTATTACCTATGTATATTAAAGAAAAAAAAGTATTATTAAGCTTACTCCTTATTTTAGTATGTACAACTTCACTTTCTATTTGCGGTATTGTAACTCAAATAAATACAGGAGGGAAAATAGACTCTACTCTCATAGAATTTTTATTAAATTATATAGTCATTAATATTTTCACAGTATTATTATCAGTTTATTTAATAGAGGGAATGATTGAGAAATATAAAATGGAAGAAAAACTGCAACGGGCTGAAAAATTTTATATAGCTAGCGAACTAGCGGCGTCAATTGCACACGAAATCCACAATCCACTAACCACGATACATGGATTCACTCAATTATTAAATGAAAAACATGCCTCTAAGCTATCTCAGGATCAATACTTAGAAATCATGTTAATTGAAATGCAGCAAATACAATCTACTATTAATAACTATTTATCTTTAACCAAACCACAGAACACCCTAAAAGAGAAAATAGATATTAATCACATTTTAAATCAGGTGAAAGATACTATTTCACCACTCGCTCTATCATACAAAGTTGAAATCAAACAAAATAGTACAGATTCCTTTTATATAAATGGGGACCCCGAAAAATTCAAACTCTGTCTAAACAACATCATCCAAAACGGAATTGAGGCTATGAAAAATGGTGGATTATTACAAATAAATATACAAAAAGTAAAAGGAAATATCATAATTGATATTATTGATTCAGGAATTGGGATGTCATCTCAACAAATAAAACGAATTGCTTTGCCATTCTATTCAACAACAGAAAAAGGAACTGGGCTTGGTACTATGATTGCTTATAGTATTATTAGAGAATTAAACGGAGATATAGAGATAGAGAGTGAATTAGGTAAAGGGACACGCTTTTCTATTAGTATCCCTTGCTAATGTGATAAAAATTTTCTGTTTAGTTAATTATATAAATGAATTTTAAGAATCCCGCTAGCTAGCTTACTTATTAATTATCTTAAATTTATAAAATAATAAGGGTCAGAGCTTATCTATTGTTACAGATACACTCTGATCCTTTAGTTTAATTACAGTAAACGCACTTAATATTTATAACTTTTCTTACATCTGGATGAAATAATAGTTTATCTCTTTTACTAATTAGATTTGTTTAATGTAAATATAGCATCTCTCGACACTTAATTTGTTATTATCGTTAGGGACATTTCCTACAGTTGTTTTTTCATTAAAGTACAGACCTTGTGCCGTTCATTGAAAAAGACAACTCCCCTTTTACTACTTCACTTCCACCGTATAATTCCCTGTTCCACCACCATACTGATACACATGTAAATAATACTTCCCTGGATACGTGTAGTAACTACCTACTAGTTTATTCCCTTGTTGCTGAGCATACGTAACATAATTATTTAAATCTGCTTCAGAATAAAGTACCCAGTTCATTCCGATATTATTTTCATTCGTTACGTTAATTTGAAGATTTTTAGCAGTCTCCACATTAATTTCAAAGAAATCACTTGTATCTCCATTTCCTAAACTAGCACGTAAAACTTGATTTAACTGCAGTTTGTTTGCTGTTTGGAATGAGTTATTCGGTTCTTTTTCTAAACTGTTATCTTCTTTCTTTTGAACAGTTACAGTCGCTGTAGCAGTATTAGATGCTCCTTTATCGTCTGTTACTGTTAATTTCGCTGTATACGCTCCTTCTTTTGTATATACGTGAGTTGGATTTTGCTCATTACTTACAGTACCGTCTCCAAACTCCCATTTATATGAAGT